>JASFMT010000013.1:0-20613 GCA_050117455.1 Gammaproteobacteria bacterium
CGGCGACCTGCGCACCATGACCTCCGGCCGTGGCCAGTTCTCCATGGAGTTCTCCCACTACGCGCCGTGTCCGAAAAACGTGGCGGACGAAGTCATCAAGGAAGCCGCAGAACGCGAACGCAATAAATAATATTAAGTTTGCGTTTTAATAATAAGCCGCTGGACAACGCGATTGTTCAGCGGCTTTTTTGTTTCGCAGGGTGGGTATTGCACACCGCCAACGGTCCCGTTTTTCTTAAACAATTAAAATTCCAGGGAACCAAACGTATCAATTAAGTTAACTTTTTAGCGTTCGTGGTGCGCTGTGCGCACCCTACGACGCTGAGTTCCCGGATTCCGTTTCACTGCATCCGGGCTACTCCGTGGTGGCATGATGTGCCGCCTCGAGGGAGCAATGAGGAATCGAGGAATTATTCGTGTAAGCAGGATACATAATCTCAACGCACTCGACGAACGTTAGGAATTAATACACCTCTCATGCCTTTGCGCCCTTGAAATATCGATAATGTGTAACATACAGAAGCATTGAAGGTGTGTAATGCACACCCTGCTTGTTATTGGCTAGATTCGGGGAATTGGCAGTGATTCATCAATAATAATCCGGCTTAAATCAAAGCCTTCGAGTTCGGTGTTAATCACGCGTTTGATTTCAGGGGGATGGTCGAGATGTTCAAGCTCAGGGCTCGCCAGGTTAATGAGCTTGCGCACGTCGTAGTATTCCCCTTTATTATTTGTCACCAGCAATATCACGGGTTTTAAATGATGGTGGTCGTTGATGGAGACTACAACCCCAATATCACCGGAATTAAGTTCGACAACGCTACCCACCGGGTAAATGCCCAGGCATTTGATAAATTGTTCAACCAGTTTCTGGTCAAAACGATCCGGCACAAAATGGAACATGCGGCTTAATGCTTCATGGGGTGTAATAGGTTCATGATAAACGCGGCTGGTGGTGATGGCATCATACATATCCACGATGGAAACCAGCTTGGCGAGGAACTCCATCTTATCGGATTTAATACCACGCGGGTAGCCGGTTCCATCATTGCGCTCATGGTGGGATAGCACAATATCAAGCGCTTGCCGGGGGAAATCCTGATCCGACTCCAATAAATCGTGCCCATACCGCGGATGGCGCTTGATTTCTTCAAACTCATCGGCGCTAAGCTCCCCTGGTTTATCCAGTATGGACAGCGGCACTTTCATTTTGCCGATATCATGAAACAGCGCGCCAAAACCTAGAATATTCAACTGTTCCCGATCGAGCTGGCAAAAGCTGCCAAACGCCAGCGAAATAATACAAACATTTAACGAATGGTTCGCCGTGTATTCGTTCTTGTCCTTAAGGTTGGTAAACCAGATCAACGCGTGGGGATTATTGATAATACACTCGACAATATTGTTAACCACCACTTTCGCCTTTTTGACATCAATGGCACTGCCAAGGCGGGCTTCTTTCAAAATGCTGCTGATATAAGTTTTAGTATTGAGATTAACATTTCGCGCATGCGCCAGGTTGGTTTTAAAGTTTTTGTAATCAGTTACGGCTTTTCGCGCCGCCGGAGATAGCTTCTGGGACTCATTGCTTAGTTTCTTTCCGGTGCCGATAGTCTGAGAATCGTGTTTACCATGCGCTAAGGGCACCACGGACTCTTCGTCATCGACATACACGTATTCGCAGGTCTGTTGCACCTGTTTCATGACAGACTGCGAGTCAACTAAAAAACCCTGAAACAAAAACGGCGAATCCAGCCATGGCCGGTCCAGTTCGGACACATACATGCCCATCGTCAGGTCTTTGGTATCGATTCGTACTCGCATGGCCTAATGTAAACTTAACGTAAAATATTCATTCATTACTTCGTACCTCGGCGCACAACCGGTTCATCATCTTCGATGGACAGTTCACTGGGACTTTGCGGACTATGCTTCCTGGCCAAATTGATCCGCAATGTGAGGTTGTTGCGTGAATTGGCATTTCGCATTGCTTCTTCTTCGGAAATTTTGCCCTGCTGCAGCAACTCAAATAGTGCCTGATCGAATGTGTGCATGCCCTGCTCTGAGTTATGCTCCATGGCTTCTGTCAATTTGTCAAACTCGCCCTTCTGGATTAACTCGGAGATATAAGGTGTATTTAACAATACTTCGACGGCCGGAATGCGCTTTCCATCCAGACCACCGATAAGCCGTTGCGACACAATCGCGCGCAGATTAAGTGACAGATCCACCAGCAATTGATGGTGCGCTGTTTCTGGAAAAAAATTAACGATGCGATCCAGGGTTTGCGCGGCATTGTTGGCATGCAATGTTGAAAGACACAAGTGACCGGTTTCCGCATAGGAAATGGCGTGCTGCATGGTTTCGCGGTCACGAATTTCACCTATCAAAATCACGTCCGGCGCTTCCCGCATGGCGTTTTTCAACGCGTTGCTGTACGACAAGGTATCAATTCCCACCTCCCGTTGATCTACAATGGATTTGCGGTTTTTATGGATATACTCCATGGGATCTTCAATGGTGAGTATGTGGCCCGTGGTTTTCTGATTGCGGTGGTCTATCATCGAGGCCAGTGTCGTGGTCTTTCCTGAACCGGTAGCCCCGACAATAAGCACTAATCCGCGCGGCTCCATGATGAGTTGCTGTAATGTCGCTGGCAAATGCAGCTCACTGATTGATGGAATACTGGATTTGATGTAACGAACCACCATTGCCAGCTCACCCCGCTGGCGAAAGATATTGATACGAAACCGGCCAACATTGGGTTTCGACAATGCCAGGTTCATTTCCATGTTGGTTTCGAAAGACTTGATTTGTTCGGGATTCATCAGCGAGTAGGCAATCTTTTTGGCAACACCGGGTTCCAGCACGTACTGACCGACCGGTATGGTTTTGCCCTCGATCTTGATATTAACGGGTGCGCCACTGCTGAAAAACATATCGGAGGCGTTCTTCTCCACCATCAAATTCAGATACTTGTTGAAGTCCTGCATTTTCTCTTTTCCTCTACTGTGTCGACGCCCGTTAACCTAATCCAGCCTGACGCGATACACCTCCGCAAACGACGTAGCTTTTTGCCGCGCCTGCGATAACGCCTGCTCCGTTAGTGGGACCATGCCGTTTTTCACCGCCTGTTTGTGTATTTCATCGGCGCTAACACCTTCCGTGATGATTTTTCGCACCGATTCGGTGATAGGCAATAACTCGTAAACTGCAAGCCGACCTTTATAACCGGTGTGATTACATTCATCGCAACCACGTCCCTTATAAAACACCTCCGATTTATCCACACCCAGCAATTCCCTGAGACCATCAGCAACGTCCTCGACATCAATACAATGGGGACAGTTGCGGCGCACCAGCCGTTGGGCCAGCACGCCCAATACCGCGGAACGTACCAGGTAAGACTCGATACCCATTTCCATTAGCCGGGTAATGGATCCCGCGGAATCATTGGTATGCAGGGTACTTAACACAAGGTGTCCGGTCAGGGCGCTTTCCACTGCGATTTTGCCGGTTTCCTCGTCCCGTATCTCACCCACCATCACTACGTCAGGGTCGTGGCGCAATATGTTTCTTAACGCCCGAGCGAAAGTAAAGCCAATAGAACTGTGCACCTGTAATTGTTGAATACCTCCCAGGCGGTACTCCACCGGATCTTCGATGGTAATAATATTGACGTTGGATTGCTTAATTTCGCTAAGCGCAGCATATAACGTGGTAGATTTACCGCACCCGGTGGGTCCGGTAACCAGAATCACGCCGTAGCTCTTGTGTAATAAGTCGGTGAACAAAAACTTGTCGTGCTCGGAAAAACCCAGCTGCTCGACAGATTTAAGGCCCGCCTGGGTGTTGAGAATACGGATAACCACGCTCTCGCCTTGCACCGTGGGCATCACCGATATACGCAAGTCGATCAGTGAACGCCGGAAATTTACCCGGAACCGGCCGTCCTGTGGCATGCGCCGTTCGGAAATATCCATACCACCCAGTATCTTGATACGACTGACCACCGCCGAAAGAATATGCTTGGAAAAGCTGCGGATATTAACCAACGTACCATCGATACGAAAAATCAAGTCGACGGTATGTTCTTCAGGCCGGATATGTATGTCGGACGCATTACGGTGAATGGCGTCAGTAATGACATTGTCCACCAGCCTGACAATGGGTTTTTCATTACTGAGCTGCTCGTCCTTGCGGATATCGTCATCATTAAATTTTTCTTCGTTGGTTATGATCTCCAACTCATCGAGAATTTCCGAAGCCGATGCGCCCTGATAGTGTTTGTCGATGGCATGCTGAATATCATCCTTGGTGGCAATGGCCATCTCCACAGTATGTCCCGTGATAAACCGCACCAGGTCAATGGTATCCTTGTCCAGTGGATCCGCCGTTGCCACCACCAGCCGATCTTCATGCAAGAACAGCGGAATGATATTGTGTTCAAGCGCAACTTTTTCCGGCACCAGTGAAATCACGGCGGGATCGAGGTCAAAATTGCGCAACCTGACATAAGGCAGATCAAATTTTTGCGCCAATGCCAGCTGGATACCTTCATCACTGATGGCGCCCATGTCCTCAAGGATTTCGCCCAGCTTTTTGCTCTTGGTGCTTTGCTGCATGTCCAGCGCACGACTTAGCGCTGCCTCATCAATGGCACCCATCTTTTGTAAAATTCTGCCCAGCTTCAGGTGGGGATACTTGTTTTGCAGTTTTAGCGCGAATTCCAGATGACGTTCATCAGTCGCGTCCAGTTGCAGCAGGATTTCACCCAGCCTGGTCTTTCGTTGCCGTTGTTGAACCTCCAGCGCATCCTGCAATTCATTCTCACCCACCACGAGGTGATCGTCGATGGAGTACAGGTTGGTTTTGTCATGCGCCAGCGGCACGTGGTCGAGCACGGATCTTAACTCTTCAAGATTCTCCACCATGGAGACATCAGAGTGCAGTTGCTCCTGCAGCGAGTTTTCGGATCGCTGCTGACCCGTCAAGTATTTACCAATGGGTGGATTGATAAGGTACTTTTCAACAACCGCCAACGGTATAAATACGCGGTGAATACGGCGGTGATCCTTGCTTTGATAAATGTGAATGCCGTAACGGTCAACATCCGCGGAACAGGCCTTGCCTTTCAAGACCTTCCCGCCCTTATACACAATCTTGAATGCTTGCTCGTGATCAACGCCGGTTATATCGTCACCGGATGTGGCGCCGGACGTACCCTGGCCGGCCGTTGTTAATGTGGGGCGTAAAAACCCCATATAGCGCAAGTTTGTAAAAGATATTTCCTGCCTTGTTCCGCCAGGTGCTTCGGAGACGGTAATCCGGTTTTCAGCACCATTAAGTTCCTGTAGCCGGCCGCGAATAACCGTACCATCCAGCAACCTGGCAATAACCGGCGCGTTGACCAATGCAGCTTCTTCGCTGGTCATCTGAAACGGTGGCATTGGAAGGTCTATTGCGGCAGACATTGGTTTCACGGTACGGCCATCTTTATAAGTGCTAATCGCGATATATAGTTACGGAACGGCGCTTCAATGTTAATGACGCCGCCCCAACATTCTCTAAAATTGGTTCCCAAACAAGGGGTTTACTTCATTTAAGATATCGGCAACGTACTGCACATATTGAGCATGCAACGTAGATGATAAGGATATATGAAAGGCTGCTATTGGATGAGAAAACGGGTTTCCCGCTTGAAGCCGGGAAACCCGCTGGAAGTGTCGGTTCAAGAATTGTTATTGAGACAGTTAACCCGCTGATTGGGCCGCGATTGCACCCTGTTTAATTCTGCGCCGATGCGATGGTATCAGCATGGGTACCTGTTTGCGGTAGTTAGCATAGGACTGTCCATGTTCGGAAATCAAATCCCGTTCTTCCAACTGAATCGCCACCAGGATATACAGGGTGGTCACCGCGGCAAAAAACAGGTGCGCCGCTGTCATTGTCGGTGTCGCCCAGAAAGCCAGTAACCAACCGACATACAGGGGATGACGCATGTAACGGTATAACCACGGTGTACCGAACTTTAATGGTGAATAGGGCTTGCCACGGAAGTACAACCAGACCTGGCGCAGACCAAACAGGTCGAAGTGGTTAATCAGGAACGTGGCTACCAGCACAATCAACCAGCCCAGTCCAAACACTGCGTAAAGTACACCTTGAGCCACAGGATCTGTTACCTGCCAGATTATCCCACCCATGGGCTGCCAGAATACAAACAGGGCAATCAACAACAGGCTGGACAACAACACATAGGTGCTGCGCTCTATCTGCCGTGGCACAATACGGGTAAACCACCGCTTGAAGACCGGCCGGGCCATGACGCTGTGTTGAACCGCAAAAGCGCCCAACAACAGGAAGTTCACCATCAGTGCGGTACCTAGCGGCACCAGCGGTTCCGAGTCAATGGTGCGCGGCACACCAAAATTGCCAATAAATCCAACCGCGTATAAAAACGTCCCTAAAAACAGGCTATACGAGATTGTTCCATACAACAGTACACCAATTCGCTTCAACATTTTTCTTCCTCCATACTTTGCACAATGAAATAGTTACTACGCACCGGTAAAGGCACTATCGCTGAAAACCAGCAGCAGCCAGTGCCACAAACCGAATCCTGCCCTGGGGTGGACAGCTACCGAATCGATGACATCATCCTGGTTTCTCATGGTTTAAGCCCTCCTGCCGGATTTCGGCGATAAGCGATGTTCTGTTACTTTCAGGAAGCAAGTGTGAAGAAGGCGTGTAACGGCGGGATGTCTGCGCTGCAACATTTTGTTGCCGAAATGTTTCAGCTATCGTTTTTGCAACGGCCGGGCGGACAGTCTTGAAGTATGATAATTCATGCCCTTTGTTGTACTAATTTACCCTGTATTTTCTTGCAGTTACAACAATAGCGAGTTCTCGTGACCGGCGACCCGGGAACTATAAAAACTATTTATTACTCTGAAATGAACAATCTTTCTCTCCAGGGGTTGGGGATTAAGGACAAATTAAGGTAACATTTATAAATTAACGATAACGAAAATCGATGCAACGATAACAAACTAGGCAGTCAGACAGTACATCGAGTTTCGACAAAGCAGCAAATATAGAAGCATCGGGTAGTTTTAAAATCAGGTAGTTTTAAAAGCAGTATGAAGAAGTACATCGCGGTAGCGTTTACCGGCCTGTCGTTAGTTTCATCCAATTTATACGCCGGCCTGGAAAACGCAACATCCTCAGTTGAATCAACCATCCATAACCCTCCACCGGTCCGGGAATCGGCAACATCGCGGGACGCCGGTGCGGGACGGCAACCGGCATTACTCGCCTCGCCCGAAGCCGGCGCTAACGCACCATTACGCCTTGCCAAAGCCTTTCTAAACGGCGAAGGCACGGAGGCTAATTACCAACAGGCACTACAATGGTTTCGTGTCGCAGCACAAAACGGCAATCTGGATGCGATGGTTTATATCGGCGATATGTACCGGCTCGGCAAAGGTATAGCGCAAAATTACGATGAAGCACTGAAACGCTATCGTGCCACCGCCGACCAGGGCAATCCGCTGGGACAGTTTAACCTGCACCGGATGTATTTCAGCGGTTACGGCGTACTAATGGACAAGAAAGTAGCTTTACAGTGGTTACGCAAAGCCGCCGAAGGCGGGCTCGCCATTGCCCAAACCCGGTTGGGAAAAATGTATAAAGCAGGCATGTTTGTCCAACGTGATTTGCAGGAGGCCGTTAAATGGTTTACAGCAGCGGCCGACCAGGGCAATGTGGAAGCCCAGTTTCAACTGGCAAAAATTTACGCTATGGGCATGGGCGGCAAGAAAGACTACCTGCAATCCTATGTGTGGCTACAAATCGTAATGGATGATTGCCGCGAAACCGCCTATAAACAGCAATGTCTTGATTACCTGAGCAGTGTCAGCAGTTCGTTGTCAGCGGATCAAATGAAGAAGGCCCATCAATTGCTGTCAAACAAAAGGCAGCATATTGCGTCAGCGGAGACCGGCGAAAAACACGGCGTCACCATCGACTGGTAACTATTGGTTATAATGGCAACTACAGGTGACGCGTTTCACCATTCACATTCATCGCCAGGGTGGATTGTGACACCATATCCAGCATGTTGAGCATTGATGAAGCGCGGTTTTTGAAATCCTGCAAATGGGCTTCCGTCAATTGGGTGGTTTCCGGCAACTTCACGTCCAGGGGATTGCGATGAACACCATTGACCAGAAACTCATAATGCAGGTGCGGGCCCGTCGCCAAACCTGAACTGCCCACATATCCAATAGGCGCGCCCTGGGCCACGTAAGACCCCATACGTTGTGAGGAGTGATAACCCTGCAAATGCGCATAGAGGGTACGATAGCGCTTGCCGTGTTGAATAATCACGGTCTTACCATAGCCGCGCAAGGTGCCGCGAAAAATAATTTTACCTTTTCCTGAGGCTTTTACCACGGTACCGCGAGGAGCCGCATAGTCCACACCTTTATGCAAGCGCATGGTGTTTAGCACCGGGTGCTTGCGATGCCCAAAGGGAGAACTGATGCGGGAGAAATGCACCGGCGTGCGCAAAAACGGTTTATGCAAATTATTACCATCGGGACTATAGTAGCCGGATCTGCCATCGGGCGTGGTATAGCGCAAGGCCCGGTAGCTTTTGCCATCAGTGACAAATTCCGCCGCCAGGATATTCCCGTCAGCTATCTTTTGACCGTCGTGATAAAGGGACTGATACACTACGGAGAATTTGTCGCCGGGCTGAATATCCAGGGCAAAATCGATATCCCAGCCAAAAATTCTGGCCATTTCGGCGGTTATTTTTTCCGACAACCCCACACGTTTGGCGGACTGGAATAAAGATGATTCGATGGTTCCCGTAGCGTAACGGGTGAATTTTTCGTAGTCCTGTTTCACTTCGCTAACCACGAAATCCTCGCCCTTGCGAAGAACCAGTAAACTCCTGGCCGGCCCCATCACATATTCCAGGCCGGCAAATTCGTCTTCTACATAACGAAATTTAATGGTCTTTCCGGGTTGTATTCTGTCCAGGCGCCTCGCCAGCGGATGGGAGCGCATGATTTTGCGCAGTACCGAGATTTCAATACCCATGTGCTCGAAAATAGCCGACAGGCTTTGTCCGGCGGCAATTTTGTAGTCCTTCCAGTAAATATCCAGGCTTTCCTGTGCCTCGTGTTCCTCCGCCTCATAGCCGGAAGAGAATATATAGCTTAACGGACCTTGCGAGTTCAGGGTTGCGTACACCTGATTTCCCACAATCACAAATGCAAATAACCCGAAGATGACAAAAAACATCCCCAGATGCCAAAGTAGCGGTGACGGCTTATCTTCAAGGCCCTCCGCTACCCCCTCATGTCTTCCACTGCGTTCCGTTACTGACATTTTATTTTACCCGTCGTGTGTGAGTTGGCTGCTCTTTTCTCGGTTATCGAAGAGTTCACAGTTTTTTTGAGACACATGCACGGTTTTTACGACGAACGGCTAATACCGAATCCGGATATTGACAGGACAATTTCGTGAAATACCGCTAACCTGCTGTAAATTAACGCTTAAGGCGAGACGCTGGTATTGGCGATCCTGGTGATGGGCTAACGATGGTTTTTCAGCACGAATCCGACCGGCGACAGGGGTTCGTCCCGAACTGGGCATGGAAATTGTCAAACTGATATATCGCGAGTGCTGTGCTAATCCCAAAAGGTGACAGGTCTACATATTGTTTAATATGAGCACGCGCATAAGAATAATTCAAATTGATGTTTTTTTCGAAAAAATTACACATTATTGCTGTTAGTTAAAAATAACTTGGTAATTTGCGATCCTGATTTTTTATACACCCGCAACATTGCAATAAACGGCACAAGACAAGAACCGTCCAGCGTCGATTCTGGGCGAATTTGGTGGCATTGCCATGCGCTAATTCTTGTCAGCATACTTCTTTACCGCACAGGATTTAAATTGAATAGGGCTCGCACCCCCTGGGTTTAATACGGCGTACTCTATTTTTTGCAATATATCAGCAAGCAAACCAGGTTTAACACTTACGAGGTCTTTTTCGTATCCGCTATCAGCCAGCTGTTCTTTTGCTTCGGCCTCACTTGAGAAAATTGGTATTGATTCATGTCCGTTTATGATAAAACTTCTTGCATTAATAACTCTTCCGTCAGGATCATCCCACCATAAAAGAGAATGAATGTTCTCCGATCCGGCAAACAATGATTCAATGATCGTTTTTGCATTTTTAGCCAATTGACAATTCTCCTGAGCAAAAGCCGCGTTCGCCAACCAAACCAAACGGATAGATCAAGCATCTGTTCAAATGTAGTTTCATTTCCATGTGTAACACCTTACATACTCGGCTTCAATATTAGTAATTTCTGAATCATGCAATTCCATTGATTCTGGTAATATCGGCATTTGTGCTCCCAACAGTAGAATAAATGAGACCTACTGTCTCGCTATCCCGGTATAGTTATGTCTCGGTCTTTTGTAATAATCGCTAACTATCAACAGGTTATAAAATCATGAGTTTCGCGCATCGCCAATATTACGTGACGCTGCCAGAACCATAATCAGAAATTTGGAGGGGCTGAACCGAAAGGGGCAATACTAACCGGAAATTAGACACCGGCGTTTTAAACGCTGTCTTCACTTGCAGATTTCAACCGGTGGTATTGAAACGTCCCGATCATCGCCTGGGTATAAAAATACAGGAACACCAACGCCAGTATGATGCCGTTGAATTGTCCGGTTTCGCTCCAGATGATAATTTTAGAGAATATAAAATAAACCAGCATAAACGTGGCGGCGACACGGCTTTTTTTATAAATGCCGTAGGCCAGGACAAAAATCAATACCACATCAATTATCAGTTCCGGGCCGCCAAAGCCGGTAAAGTCCGCCCCATACATAGCAGCTACTGTAATGAGCAACGTTATCCCCCCGGAAATCACGGCGGCGACCCAGCCGTTGCGGATTTTTTTCAATACATCCTCCGGTATTTCCATACCACTGTCCGGCCTTTCAAGCGTTGCCTTGGGCGCCTGGTATGGATTGTCCGCGGGATCGTCTGCCATGGTCTTTTCCTGTCTATATTTGGGCCAGTCTATAACAGATTGCCTTGTTTGATTTCGAGATACCGGTTCACGATCGCAATGGGCAATTCGGCGGCGGTAACATCCAGCGCAATCGCACCACGATTGGACAGCACTTTATGATTCTGGCGGCGCTCCGACAGATAGTCTACTACGGAAGCATAACGAATGGCCTGATCAAAACTGTCTACCGGCTCATTCACTGCCTGGCTCAGCACTGCTTCGCGTAAATTAGCCACCAGCACCAAATGCCGCGCACGCAACAATTGAGTAGCTTTTAGCAAGTTGTCCTGATCCTCATCCCGGGCGTTGGTTAAAATCACCACGAGTGAGCGTTTACGCTGGAAGGTCAGCAATTCCTTTGCCGCGGCCGTATAGTCAGATGCCTCCAGCGTGGTTTGCAGATCATAGGTCTGATTCAAAATCGTGTTGATATGGTTAATACCCTTGTGGGGGGAAAATCGCCGGTATTGACCGCCGAACGCCAGAAAGCTCACTGCATCGCCCTGACGCAATCCCACATAGGACAGTAGTAACATGGCATTCAGGCATTGGTCGAAGTGATTAACACCATTGTCTTCGGCGCGCATGCGCCGGCCGCAATCGATGAGAAAAACAATTTGCTGGTCCCGTTCATCCTGGTATTCACGGGAAATTAACTTACGGTAACGGGACGTCGCCTTCCAGTCAATCTGGCGCATGCTGTCGCCTTCCCGGTACTCACGCAGTTGATGAAATTCCAGTCCCTGTCCGCGGCGCTGGCGCTGGCGTATGCCCAGCAAACTGAGCTGGTTGTCGGTTGCCAGTAACGCGTATTTGGCCACTTCGGAAAAATTGGGATACACCTTGACGGTATCGACGTTCGCATAGGCCTTACGCCGTTGCCAGAACTTTAACCTAGAGGTTATTTGAACGTCGGTGCCTCTGAAATCGGCGCTGCCCCGCTGTGTCGGCAACGTGCGGTATTGTAATTGCGCAAACTGACCACCGCCGAGTCGCAAGGAAAGCGGCAGGTGGATGGTTTGAAAGTTAGCCGGGTGCAAGTCGTAAAGGGCTAGCTGATAATTGCGGGCGCTTTTGTTGCGCACTGTTAGATAAACAGTACTCCAGCTGTCAACGGGTAAATTATGGGGTAATTGTCGCTCGATTTTTATAGCGGGCATTTTAGCGACCGCCAGGGCATCAGCCATCATCGCCACCAGCAGTACAATGCCTGCCGGTAACCACAGTTCGCGCAATGGGGGAAAAAACGCTGCCACAAATCCCAGCAATGCCCAGCCGCCAACAATGAACAGCAAAAGACGAGCAGGTTTCACAACCGCGGCGCCTTGACTTCGTCCAGTAACCGATCCAGTACATCATCCGGCTGCAGGCCTTCGATTTCCAGGTCCGGCGTCAGGCTAATGCGGTGGCGTAATACCGGCTTGGCAATGGCTTTAACATCGTCCGGCGTGACAAACGTATTACCATTAATCAAGGCGTGTGCCCGGCTGGCGCGAACCAGCGCAATACTGCCGCGGGGACCGGCACCCATATGAACACCGTTCCATTCACGGGATGTACGCACCAGCCTTACCACGTAATCGACCACCTGGCTGTCTATGGGCAGTTTTGCCGCGATGTTCTGGCACTCGATGATTTGTTGCGGTGACAGCACCTGTTCCACGTTATCGACATTGAGCTTTTCGCCCACCGACGATTCGGTCACCTGCTTCACCAGATTCAGTTCATCGTGTTCTCCAGGATAACTGATACGCACTTTTAATAAAAATCGATCGATCTGCGCTTCCGGTAATGGATAGGTGCCTTCCTGTTCCACCGGGTTTTGCGTCGCCAGCACCATAAACGGTGGCGTTAAATCCATGGCCTTGCCTTCGATGGTGACCTGTTGTTCCTGCATGACTTCCAGCAACGCCGCCTGGGTTTTGGCCGGCGCCCGGTTAATTTCATCAGCCAGTAAAAAGTTACAAAACACCGGCCCCTTACGGACGTTGAATTCTTCCAGCTTGATATCAAACACCGCGTGACCGGTTACATCGCTTGGCATGAGGTCGGGTGTAAACTGGATGCGGCTGAATTTTGCGGTAATGGATTTCGACAGCGCCAGCACCAACAATGTTTTACCGAGTCCTGGCACCCCTTCAACCAGCACATGACCGCCGGCGATCAATGCCGCCAGCACTTCCCGTATCACCGTTTTTTGTCCCACCACAGCCTTACCGATGGATGCCTCCAACTGTGCGGCCAATTCAGCAGCACCGGCGATGGTGTCAACCGATGCCGGTGTATCACCGGATGAAGATAATAAATTGTCGTCACTCATACTGTCTTCCTGATGGTTTGTAGAATTTTAATATATCGGGTGAAACTGGTTTGGTGTTCGGGATTCGCTGTCAATGCCTGGCTAATGTCCTGCTCCGGAATACGGGCGCGCTTGGAAAGCCAGGCAATTTGTTCGTCGGATGATTTCTTTTGCCACTGCGGATAATAAGTCTCGATAATCTGATGCAGCTCCTGACGCACCGTCGTTAAAATATGGTTCGCCCGCTGGTAGCGCCATTCAAACTCGCCAACAGCATCCAGGTGTTCCAACAAGCTGCGCCGTTGTTGCCGGTTAATGATGACCATGGGCCCGAACCGGTTATACAGGGACCACAGCCATAACAGTAACAACAATCCCGCCGCCAATACCGCTTCGCGGCCATACTGCCACATTAGCTCGATCAGCGACGGCATGGCGGTGTTGCGCAAAATCCACACTTTTCCGGGATTGACACCCAAAATGTGGGCCAGCATTGTTGCATGATCGTTGTCGCCGATAGAACGATTTCGCCACATATCCATGTCGGACAGAATCGTTACCGTGCCATCGCCATGTTTGAATTCCACCAGGTGGATACCGTTACGATCGTTGAACAGGAGTATGGGCTCTTTACGGTTAACATCCAGCGTGTAGTAAGGATGAAAGGCCACGGTAAGCGGCTCGCTGTTTTGGTACACCGTGACAGTAATGGTTTCGCCGGCAACATTATCGAACAGAACGTTGCTGCGCCGTGGCCATACCTGCAGTTGATCCAGAAACGGCGTTTCAACGTCCAGGTCGCTGTTACGGCTAAAGGGGTTTAATTCAAGCAATAAATGACCACCTTGCTCAACCCAGGCCAGTAACTTCCCGCGGGTTTTTGCCTGCTCAAATCGATGACTGTAATGCGTTAGCAACACATCATTACCGGCAGGCAAACTATAGAGTTCATCAAAGCCTTTTATGTTTTCCGACTTAATGTCCAGTTGTGCCATGAATCGTTGCGCCGCCAGAAATTGATCGCGCCTGGCCTCGGCAGAATAACCCGTATTAATTTCTTCTTCCACCGGCTCAAAAAAGAAGAAAAATCCCGCGACCAACAAACCCGCTACACCAACCACGAGGGATGCAATAATTGCGTTTTTTGTCGTGATCATGGGTTCACCCCCTTGAAGTGGCTGTCCCATTGATCACATAGTTGCTTCATGGCATCTGTAGATGGCGCCTGATGACCGTACGCCATGTGAATCCACGCCCGGGTTAAAGCCGAGAAAAAGTCGGCCAACTGGGATTGATGCTGAGCAACCTGGCGGGCACATTCGCCTTCGGTATCACTATCTTTGACGATAATCCCGTAGCGATTAATCAGTACATTCAGGCTGCCACGGTACAGTAAACTCAGCGCCTGGCGCGGTTGATTCGCAGTGAACAATTGCCAGGCCTGTTCCGCAATATTATCAGGCAAAGACGCTTCAGAAATTTCCAGGCCGAATACCGACTGCGGTTTTAAGGTTTGTCGTGCATCACCGTTGTCCGCACCAAATTGTAATGCGTTTTTCCATTTTGGAAATTGGTAAATGACCCACACAACCAACAGCCCTACCAGCGCCCATACCAGGTAATAACCGATGTTGGCAATAAAGTTAAACAGGTGCACCAGTGCGCTGACATTGGTATCGTCGGGCGTATCCTGCTCGGCTTTAAAAGTGTCTTTCAACTTCCAGGTAGTAACCTGCTTTTTTTCACCGAAATCGTTTGCCGACAACACTTCGTTAATGATATCCCGTGCCTCATCCGGTTTAACGAGTGTCTGTTCCCCGGTATCCACCGGTTCGGCGGCAATCACATCGTTGTTAAATAGTGACCCGACTGTTGTCATCGTTATAGCCAACAGCAATAGCGCTGCAATGGAACCATTTTGGCGCTTGCCCCGGCGTTCCTGGATACGCTTAAAGGCCAGCTCGATATCCCAGCCTTCCAGATGAGTTCGCCGGTTAATATACAGGGAGAACCCGCCTACCACGTAAAACGGCGCAATCACCGCGACGCCCGCAAAATACGCGAAATAGACGCCCCATGTGACCAATGTTTCATGTTCGTTAATCCATTGCGTGAAGTCGATTTCAAAGGGTACCAGCATCCACACCAGCATGATCAATGACATATAAAGTATGGCTTCAAAGTGTATGCACACTACCGTTAACCAGCCGCCTATGTTGCTGGAGCCGCTAAGCACCTGCAGCCGTTGCCGACGCTGTTTGCCTTTCAATCCCTCGAGTTGCGCCACGGGGGCATTGAAGGACCGGTTTATATTGAACCGGCGCCAGGTCAGGTTGGCGATGACTTGCCGCATGGCGTGCCGCGGCAGTTCCCGCACCAGAGTTTTGCTATCGGGCGCTTCCCTGAAAATGGCCCGGCTAATGAAATACAGTTGTATCTGTTCATACAACGGTTTACACCACCAGAATATTAACGACGCCACAAAAGGATTGTCGTAAAAAATCAGCGCTGATATAGCGGCCACCGGCAACGCCAGTAACAACCAGCTAAATAACAAACGCGGCCACCACAACCGGGCCAGGCCAAACCCAAGATCAATGGCCTCCCAGCTGGAACGGGGCCGCAACGCAATGGTGATCTGATCAATTTGCACGGGACCTCCCTGCCAGTGCCAGGTAAGCAATTACCCCTGTCCATAATAGAGCGGCAATAGTGTATTTAACCGCCGGCCCGAAATTACGGTGCGATGACCAGAATGCTTCAATAAATGCTGCACCCAGCAGCATGAACGCGGCACCGATGACCAGGACCACCGCTTCGCGGGCCGCGAACCGCAATGCATCAATACGGCGCAGACGTCCCGGCGCAAATAACGGGAAAGCCAGCCGCAAACCGGCCGCGCCGCAAATACAAATAGCCGTTAATTCAAAGGCGCCGTGCCCCGACACAAAGGGCCAGAAGGTTTCGGTGTAGCCCAACTGGGTGAGGTACCCTGCCACCGCCCCCAAAAACGTGCCGTTGAACAACAAGGTGAACACGGTGCCGATACCGAACAGCAAACCACCGGCAAAGGTCCGGAAACCAATACCAATATTGTGTTTGATGTAATAACCAAACATTAAAAAGTCCGTTGCCGATTCCCGGCTGCGTCCCAATACTTCGGCGCTGGGACTGTACATAACTTCAAACCCGAACACCTCGTCTTCGGACATCACGCTATACACAACCTCGGGGAAGTAGTAGCACAGCAACCCGATAATCAGGCCCGGTAAAAATAATAATGCTGTACTTAACCAGAAAAACCGGCTGTTATTGCGCACCGCGACCGGGAAATCCACGAAAATAAATTGCAGTATGCGCCAGGCAATAAAATGCCTGCTGGAATACAAATGCTGGTGGGCACGTAACACCAGGTCGTGGAGCCTGGCAATTAAGTGGGGACTGTATTGCCGCGTTTTGGCGATGGAATAGTGATAACAGGTTTGGCGATAATAGTTGGCAAAACGGCTAAGCTGCTGGCGGTCAACAGCGGATTTCTTTTTGGTTTCCAGTTCGTTGAGTATGGCTTCCAACTGGCGCCAGACGGGTTGATATTGTTCTTCAAATGAACCTTGTTTCATGACTTACTACTATTGCCCGTTCCGTGCAACCAGTTGGCATACTGCAACAGCGAGTCGATGGCTTGCGAGCCTTGATGGCCATGAACATCGGCTAATATATCAGCCAGTTCGGCCTGCCGCTCCGCCGATAACAAATGCGCCCGCTCGGCGAAATCCAGGATCGCACGCTGTTCCGATAAAGACAACGCAATGGGCGGCGCCAGGGCATTAGCTTCGGGGATTTTTGTTTGCTGCAGTTGCTTGGGAAAATAAATAACAATGGTACCGGCGGCCATGTCGCCTAACCGCTTGAAGTCGCTATTCATCAACATCGCCGTGATACCAAAACCATAAAACAGCGGCGCGAAATCCACAACACGTAATAGATTGCGCAAGATGGACGAACTCCAGGTCACGGGTGTGCCATTATCGTGCACCACTCGAATGCCCATTACTTTTTTGCCGGGCGTCGAACCGTGCTTTAACACTTCGAAAAAAACAGGATAAAACCATTCCACCAGAAAAAAACCCACCAGCATGATCCCAAGCCCCATCCGCCCCAACTGGGATAACAAAATGGCCAGACCGATATACAAAACGCCGCGAATCATGGCATCCACCAGCCATGCCAATGACCGGACCACCGGGCCGGCAACGTGCAATTGCAGCTCAACGCCTTCCGGGGTTTCAAAAGTTCTGGCGGTATCCAGCATAGCGTTTAGTATTAAAAAGATAATTCGTTATAATATACAATAAGTTACAATCACTTGTTGGTATAAATATTTAAAGTTTCAACATTCATTTGTAGCGGCGCTGCACAGCGTTTTCTTTATATACAGCAAGACACGCGTTCTTAAGATAATGCGCACATTTTAGACGCGCGCAAACGCTTCTTACACCAGCGACTAAACTAACACAGCTGGTTTTTGCTTAATAGATTTCAGAAAGTATCTATGGATTGGGGGGGGGATAGTTAGGTGACTCTCGAAACAGCGGTAAGATTGCTATCGTTATTTTGCTAATCTGAGATTTACGAAACTACCAATTCTCAGGCACAGGTTGATTCCTGTGAGCATCAGTGACTTGTCATCGATTATGGTTTGTTTACATAACAGTGATAAAACCAATGTCTCTAACACGATTTTTTATTACCGCGAACCTGCTGTCAAAGTTCATCTATTATCTAACCACCATCACCGTGCGGTCACTCATCCCGACAACGCGTTCGGTAATCGACCCCATCAACATCCTGGAAATACCGGAGCGTCCGCGGGTACCTACTACAATGGTGTCCGCGTTGTGTTCTTTGGCTGTCTCTATGATTTCCTCATAAGCAACGCCCTGGCGTATGACGGTTTCTTCCAACGAAACGCCCTCTTTCTCGGCGAGTTCCTTCACGGCGGTGATGTTATGTTTAGCCGTGTCGGAATCTATCCCACCGTGAACAACACTACAGGCGATCAGCGACCCCTTGGTCAGTTTGGCCAGGCTGATGGTTTCCCGTATTGCCTTGTTGCTGCATTCGGACCCGTCGGTTGCCACCAGCAAGCGCTGCGCGGACAATTCGCCGGCGCGCGGCACCACAAACACATTGCACGGGGAATGCCCAATGACCATGTGGGTAACACTGCCCATGAGCATTTTCATTAATCCTCGCCGGCCCCGGCGACCGATGATGACCGCATCCGCGTTCAGTTTTTCGGCTTCACCCACAATATGCTGGTAGGGCTCTTCGCCTTCGTGAACAATGGATTCACAACTAACACCCTCAGCCTCGGCTCGTGACTTAACGGCTTCGCACGCCTGGCGCGCCGCTTTATCGATCTCGGAGACAACATCGGCCGCGTATTCCAGTTGGCCTAACGTCACCTGTGCTGTGCACACCGCATAGAGCGTACTACCATGTTGTTTGGACCACTGTATTGCTTCGCGCACCGCGCCTTCACTAAATTCCGATCCATCGGACGCAACTACGATGGTTTGCATCTTCGCAATGGGACAGGTTTCCGATGCTGCCACGGTAACACCCTCCTTTTATAAATTTACTAATTGGTGTTTTACCAAAATCGATTGGTGAACGCGATCATATTAATGACATCGCGATAATTTTGTTTATAAGTATTCTAGCTAGCCCCGAAAGTGCTTGTTTTGACTCAAGTCAGCCCGAATCCCTATTTGCTGTGTTGATGCGATGCCATATCTGCTATTTAGAACCCTTGACTACGTTATTTCGCAAAACAATTGATATATGTAGAAAAATCAATAATTTAAAGAATATTTATGGACAAGCCGATACAGACACAAGCAACTTGCAAATGGCCAATATGCATCCATGACAACAAAATGTGACTCAGAAAACGGTGGCTACTGGTTGATTATCAGTGCCGCCCTGATGGTGGCACTCATGATCACCATTGCGGTGATTGGTTTGCGGGGTATGGGTTCAATTCGTCACCGCGCCGAAGCCATTGTCAGCAATCAAATCGCCAAGATGGAACTGGTTGTTAAAATGCGCGCCTCCGCCCGCGAGCGGACCGTTATCCTCCAACGGATGATACTTCTGGATGACCCTTTTGATCGCGACGAAGAATTCATGCGTTTCAATCACTTTGGCGCCGAATTTGCCAAAGCCCGGATTAGCTATCTAGATACTAACCTGAGCGAGACTGAGAAAGGACTATTGGAGAAACAGGGAAACATTTCAACGATCGCCGTCCCGCTGCAAAACAAGGTTGTTGATCTGGTTGCGACGGGAGACATCGAAGACGCGCGAACTCTGCTGACCGATGAAGCAGTACCGCTACAGGACCGGGTACTGGCAACATTGACGGAACTACACGAACTAAATCAGCAAAACGCGCGGCGCATGGTGAATGAAGCGACATTTGCGTACCATAACGCCAGGTTATGGATGCTAATCGGCACCGCCGTCGCTATTGCTATTGTTATTTTACTGGGAATAGTTATTTTCATTCGGGCCGGGCAGATCAACCGCGAACGAGAGCGTCATGTCATTGAGATCAATCGCGCCAACCAGGCGAAAAGCGCGTTTCTTGCCAACATGAGTCATGAAATTAGAACGCCATTAACAGCTATTATCGGCTTTGCCGAAGCATCGCTGGACAGCCGTCAAACCATGAAAGAACGCCTGATGGCGTTGCGCACCATTGTACGTAGTGGCAAACATCTGTTAAAGGTCATCAATGATATTCTGGACCTTTCAAAAATTGAAGCTGAAAAGCTGGAAATTGAAAAGATCGAGTTTTCATTGTTCCACCTGGTCACCGATATTGAGTCAGTCGCCCGTATGCAGGCGGCGGATAAGGGCCTCAGTTTTTATATTCACTACGACTTTCCCATTCCCAAAACCATTGTCAGCGATCCTTTACGCATAAAACAGATACTGTTAAACCTGATCAGCAACGCCGTTAAATTTACCGATAGCGGACATGTCAACATTCACATAAGTTGTAATCGTGATAAGCACCTGGTGACATTCAATGTGATCGACTCAGGAATTGGTATAACCGAACAGCAGCTTGACAACATATTCAGCGCCTTTAGCCAGGAAGACGCAAGCACGTCGAGAAAATATGGCGGT
>JASFMT010000014.1:0-20582 GCA_050117455.1 Gammaproteobacteria bacterium
GGGAAGGCCAGTATGTTAAGCCTTCACAAACCGTTATGGAAATTGTCGACCTGAACACTATCTGGGTCATTGCGGAAATATTTGAGGCACAGGCGGACTGGGTTAAAAAGGGCCAGCGCGCACAGGCTAGTTTACCGTATTTGCCCGGCAAGCGTTGGGAAGGCATGGTGGATTATGTCTATCCCAGTCTTGATGCGAGTACCAGGAGCTTGAAAGTGCGGCTACGGTTTGATAATCCGGAAGAATCCCTGAAGCCAAATATGTACGCTGATGTGGAAATTTATGCCAAACCCAAGCGCAAAGTGCTAACCATTCCGAAGGAGGCGCTGATTGTAACCGGTGATGCCAACCGGGTCATCGTGGCGCTGGGTGAAGGCAAGTTTATACCGATGAACGTGAAAGTGGGGATGGCCACGGATCGTGGTGTTGAAATATTGCATGGCTTGTCGGAGGGGGATGAAGTGGTAACGTCAAGCCAGTTTCTTATCGACTCAGAAAGTAGTCTAAAAGCAAGCCTGGCTCGCATGGCCGGGGGCGGCTAACCTAAAATTCGTTAATCAGCAATGAAAGCTCGCGGCCGGTTTAGTATCAGCCATGGGCGGGTTGTCGTGTTTCAATGGGGGGAAGGCGCAAGGCAGCGCCTGACGAAATCATTCAGGGAGCATTGTCGTGTTTGGGCAGTTGGTTTTCCGTTGGTTAAGATTCCGAACACGCGATAACAACGACAAGAAGTTTGTGGTAACGTGATTGCTCATATTATCCGCTGGTCTATTGAGAACCGCAGCCTGGTTCTCATCTTCTCGCTTATCCTTGTTGGCTGGGGAATATTTTCCGTCAAGCAGACGCCGCTGGACGCCATACCCGATTTATCCGACCTGCAGGTTATTATAAAAACCACCTATCCTGGCCAGTCACCGGAAGTGGTGGAAGACCAGGTGACTTACCCCATTACCACGGCCATGCTGGCCGTCCCCAAAACCACGGCGGTGCGCGGTTACTCCTTCTTTGGTGATTCCTATGTTTACGTGATTTTCGAAGAAGGCACCGATATGTACTGGGCGCGCAGCCGGGTGCTCGAATACATGAATCAGGTTGCCAGTAAGCTGCCGGAAGCTGCCCGCGCATCGCTGGGCCCTGACGCCACCGGTGTTGGCTGGATCTACCAATACGTGCTGGTGGATCGAACCGGTCAGCACGACCTGTCTCAACTACGCTCCTTGCAGGACTGGTTTCTGCAATATGAATTACAGACAGTCCCCGGTGTATCGGAAGTGGCCACCGTGGGCGGCATGGTTAAACAATACCAGATAGTGCTGGATCCCGATCGTTTACGCGCTTTTTCCATACCACTGGCCAAGGTACGCAAGGCAGTACAGCGTTCCAATCAGGAAGTGGGTGGATCGGTCATCGAGCATGCCGAGGCGGAATACATGATCCGCGCAAAGGGCTATATACAGGGTATCGAAGATCTTGAACAAATTCCCATTGCAACCACCAGGCGCGGTACCCCGGTGGTGCTGGGAGATATAGCCCATATTCGAATTGGCCCGCAAATACGACGCGGCATTGCCGACTATAACGGTGTGGGTGAAGTCGTCGGCGGCATCATCGTGATGCGTTGGGGTGAAAACGCGCTGGACACTATCGATGCCGTCAAGAAGCGGTTAAATGAATTGCGTAAAGGGCTACCCGACGGTGTGGAGATCATCGAGGTGTATGACCGTTCGCAACTCATTCTCAGCTCCGTTGAAAACCTCAGCCACAAATTAATCGAAGAATTTATTGTGGTCGCCGTTGTGTGTCTGATCTTTCTGTTTCATCTGCGATCGGCGTTGGTGGCTATTGTTATCCTGCCTATGGGTATCCTTACCTCGTTTATTGTCATGGAATGGCAGGGTGTCAACGCTAATATCATGTCGTTGGGCGGAATCGCGATTGCCGTCGGTGCAATGGTGGATGCCGCCATTGTGATGATCGAAAACGCGCACAAGTACATTGAAAAAAACCAGCTGACTGACAACAACCGGTGGGAAATTATGCGGGTGGCCGCCGCCGACGTGGGGCCGGCGCTGTTTTTCTCGCTATTGATCATTACATTGAGCTTTCTGCCCGTGTTTACCCTCGAGGCCCAGGAAGGGAAACTGTTCGCGCCTCTTGCCTATACCAAGACTTATGCAATGGCGGCAGCGGCGGGTTTGTCCATTACCTTGATGCCGGTGTTAATGGGTTACTTTATCCGTGGTCATATCGCTTCCGAAAACAAGAATCCCATTAATCTGTTTTTGATTGCTTTGTATAAACCGGTAATCAAGTTTGTTCTACGGCATCCCGTTATTGTTGTGGTTCTGTCAGCGTTAACCATTGCCAGTATGTACATTCCCCTCAAGAGCCTGGGTTCGGAGTTTATGCCGGAACTGGATGAAGGGGATTTGATGTATATGCCCACGACCTTTACCGGTGTTTCCGTTGGCAAGGCGGCCGAGTTGCTGCAGGTGACAGACCGGTTGATTAAAATGATTCCCGAGGTGGATACGGTGTTCGGTAAGGTTGGCCGCGCGGAAACCGCCACCGACCCTGCGCCGTTAACCATGATTGAAACGACTATTCAGCTTAAGCCACGTGATCAATGGCGTGAAGGTATGACCACGGACAAGCTGATCAAGGAACTGGATGACCTGGTGGATTTGCCGGGATTGACCAACGCCTGGGTTATGCCGATCAAGACGCGTATCGACATGATTTCCACCGGTATTAAAACACCGTTAGGGATTAAAATCAGTGGTCCGGACCTGGCAAGAATTCAAGAGATCGGTGAAGATATTGAAAAAGTCGTCAAGGAAATACCCGGTACCCGGTCCGTGTTTTCGGAACGTACTGCCGGTGGCCGTTACGTGAATATCAATGTCAAACGCCGGGCAGCGTCCCGCCTCGGGCTGAACATCGCCGATGTTCAGGAAGTCATTGCCAAAGCCGTGGGTGGCAGTAATGTCACCCAGACCGTGGAAGGCCTGGAGCGCTATCCCGTTAACATTCGTTATCCCCGCGAGGTCAGGGATTCCGTGGAAAAATTATCACAACTGCCGATCATTACGCCTGACAATGTGCATGTGACGCTGGGCCAGGTCGCGGATATTGAGATCGTGGACGGACCTGGGATGATCAAGAGCGAGAATGCGCGCCGCACCGGCTGGATCTTTGTCGATATCAAAAAAGAACGTGATCTAGGCAGTTATGTGCAGGACGCGCAGCGGGTAGTTGCTGAAAAAATTAATTTGCCCGCGGGATATTCCATCGGCTGGTCCGGGCAATACGAATATATGTTACGCGCCGAGGAGCGGCTGAAGTACATTGTGCCTTTAACGCTGGTGATTATTATCTTATTACTGTACCTGAACTTCAAAAATTTTGCCGAGTCATTCATGGTGATGGGTTCTGTACCGTTGGCGTTGGTTGGCGCGCTCTGGTTTATCGATATTCTGGGTTACAACCTTTCTGTTGCCGTGGGTGTGGGCTTGATCGCGCTGGCCGGTGTGGCCGCGGAATTTGGCGTGGTCATGCTGGTGTATCTGGACCAGGCCTATAAAAAATATAAACCCCGTGATATGCGTGGATTAAAAGCCGCGGTAATGGAAGGCGCCGTATTGCGGGTCCGGCCCAAAGCCATGACCGCCGCGGTGATTCTGGCCGGATTGTTTCCTATAATGACGGGCACCGGTACCGGTTCCGAAGTCATGCAACGCATCGCAGCACCCATGCTGGGTGGCATGATAACAGCACCGTTGGTATCCATGGTTTTGATACCGGTGCTGTATGTTGCCTGGCGAGGCCGGCAAATGCGCCGGGGCATATACGATTATAGTTGATAGCGAAAATCGATCGCCCGCGGTGACAGGCGGCGCTATCAAGTGTAGCGCATACAAATCTTCCAATCTATTGCGAGTGTTTGAACTTTTCACGACTGGTATTTTCTATTTTTGTTACCAGCGACAACGGTGAATTTGTGTCTATTGCGCATTCATCGGAACCCCTTTTGTACGGGTAGAAAGCGAGCAGCTCGAAAAAGTTCTGCTATGCTTGGAAGGATCGGTTGCCCTGATTCGCTGCTTCTGGTGTATTTATAATACCGGCGTTGATGGAACTGATAACCCTAAACGTCTACTACAAATAGTAAAATTAATAATGATAGAAATAATCCCAAATTGGCACCCGATATTCGTCCACTTTACAATTGGCTTGCTCGTTGTGGCGACACTGTTTCATGTCGTTGCCACGATTTACAGTCGATCGGCGAGCTATTACCAGTTTGAAAACGTCGCCAACTGGAATCTGTGGGTGGGCGCGGCGTTCGCGATCGTAACGGCATTGGCGGGCTGGTTTGCATTCAATTCCGTTGATCACGATACACCGTCTCATTTGGCGATGCTCGAACATCGCAACTGGGCGTTAACAACTACAACGGTTTTTGTGGTGTTAGCGATCTGGTCATTTCGCCGGGCACAAAAAGCGGTCCCCATCAGTTGGCTGATCACTATACCATTGATTATTGCATCCGGCTTGCTGGGCGTCACCGGTTACGAAGGCGGTGAACTGGTTTACCGTCATGGTCTTGGCGTCATGTCGTTACCTGATACCGGTAAGCATGACCACGGCGCGCACGATCACGGGGCTGCTGATTCCAGTGGCGCGGGGCAAAATGCAGTTGGTAGTAGTGATCAACATGATGGCACCCAAGCTCATGAACATGACGGCGAGCGTGCCCATGAAGCGGAACACGAAGTAGGCGAGCATGATCACATGGATGGCGAGAGTTCGTCAGAGAAGAGCTCGCAAGATACGTCGGCTGCGACGAAAGATGGCAGTGCGCAAGCGGGTGATACTAAAACATCCGACAGTGATGGACATGCTCATGACCATGGGGATCATGAGCATTGATAAGTGAGTATAAATGAGTTGTAGTGATATGTACCCGCAACAGCAAATAGTTAAAACAGTAATTTTACTTCTGACGTTGACGGTCATAACCTCGGCGTGTGACCAGCAGCCGAAGGTGGCAAGTACCAGTACGGGTTTAATGCCCAAACGCCAATATGACGACAAACAGCTGGCAATGGGCAAGCAGGTTTTCGGGCAACACTGTGCGACCTGCCATGGCGAGAATGCGCAGGGCGCCAATAACTGGCATCAGCGCAATCCGGACGGTTCCTTTCCACCGCCACCGCTCAATGGCAGTGGCCATGCCTGGCATCACTCAACCGATGTGTTGTACGACGTGATTGCCAACGGCAGCCAGGACGGCCAGGGAAAAATGCCCGCCTGGAAAGACAGGTTAACCAGGGAGCAGATTGACGCCACCATTATGTGGTTTCAATCCCTGTGGCCTGATCAGGTTTACGCGGCCTGGTATGAGATGCAACAACGCAATTAACGGCAGATCTAATAACAACGGATCTATGTGCAACGGATACAAGCCCCATTGGGGGGCGAACCTGATTGTTTCAATTTTTAATATTCCCGGAGGTTCTTATGTACGGATTTTCTATTTCCATGAAAGGTAGTATGGATGATGTGGTTAACAAAGTAACAGAGGCTCTTAAAACGGAAGGATTCGGCGTATTGACCGAAATCGACGTACAGGCAACATTGAAAAAGAAAATTGATGTTGACCGAAAGCCTTACAAAATTCTGGGTGCCTGCAATCCGCAACTGGCCAACGAAGCCATCAATGCAGAACCGGATATCGGGTTATTGTTACCCTGTAATGTCGTGGTGCGTGAAGAAGACGACGGCAGCATGACGGTGGCATTTATGGACCCGGCGGCGGTGATGAATTTAACGGATAACAGTACCGTTCATGAATTGGCACCCCAGGTGAGATCAAGACTGGAAAAAGTGCGCGATTTGTTACAATAGATCGGCCTCGGTTCCCTAAAGCTACTCTTTTTCCTGCCACATGGGTGGCCAGCTTCACCATCACGGCACCGCGGACTGCGGTCCGGTGTGTGTAATGTGGGCTGCGCCCCCGGTTTTTGCCGCGACGCTGTCGTAGCCTTCCATAGATTGTATGATGTCGCGAAGCGAGGTCTATCTCTTTTAGGGGGTAATGCCTGTCAAAATTTCCATCCACGGCTTGGGGATCAAATCGTATCTGTTGTAATCTAAGAAGATAAGTGAGCCATTAGCAGGTAGCAGGAGTACAGGATTATGACAACACAAACGACATTTTACATATCCGGGCTCAAATGTGGTGGTTGTATTGCCACGGCACAAAATGCGCTGAAGCAGGTTACCGGCTATGAATCATCGGATTTTGATTTGGATGCCGGTACTATGAAGGTCTCCGGCGATATTGACCCCCAGGCGGTATCGGCGGCAATGTCGGAAGTGGGTTATGCGGCCGTGGTGAAAAGCGACTAGCTTCTGATGATATAGCGCGCTTACTTTCCGTTACTCTCAGGATATATCAAGTTGTGGACAAATTTACCCTTGATGTCAAAGGCATGAGTTGTGCCGGCTGTGTGGCCACCGTGGAGAAAGCTATTCGCAACGTGGACGGTGTGCAGGAAGCCTGGGTGAATTTTGCCGATCACAGCGCGGTAGTGGAGGGTGAAGTTGATCAGCAACAGGTGATCGACGCCATTGTGGATTCGGGCTATGGCGCATCAGAAGCGCAAGGCAGTTCGTCGCAGGACGAGGCGGCGCGGGACGACCGGCGGTTACTTTATAAAACGATCTATGCTGGCGCGGTTGGGCTGTTGCTAATGATTGTATCCATGACCGGCCTGTCACCTGCCATTCATATCGACCGGTTTAACGTTCTCTGGTTCCTGCTTGGCTTATTAGCCTTTTCCGTTCTCGCTTACTCCGGCTCCCACATATTTACCGGTGCCTGGAAACAGGCAAAGCATGGTGCCGCCAACATGGATTCCCTGGTAGCGCTGGGCACCGGTGCAGCGTGGATTTATTCCATGATCGTCGTGTTACTGCCAACACTGGTGCCGCTGGCGGCGCGGCATGTGTATTTTGAAGCGTCGGCAGTGATCATTGCTTTTATTAATTTTGGCGCGTTGTTGGAACATCGTGCCCGCGGCAAGACCTCCCAGGCCATCAAGCGGCTGGTGGGATTGCAGGCCAGGACCGCGCGTGTCATCAAAGGCAACCAGGAAGTGGATATCCCCATTGAACAGGTTCAGCTGCATGATTTTATTCGTGTGCGGCCCGGGGAGAAAATTCCCGTCGACGGCGTGATACTGGACGGACAATCTGTCGTTGACGAGTCCATGATTACCGGTGAGCCCATGGGCGTGACCAAAGGCAAGGGCGACCAGGTGGTTGGCGGAACGATTAACACCTCCGGCAGTTTTATGTTTCGTGCCACCCGCGTGGGAGACCAGACCATGCTGGCGCGTATTATGGAACTGGTAAAGATCGCCCAGAATTCCAAACCGCCCATCGGGCGGTTGGCGGATAAAATCGCCAGTATATTCGTGCCGGTGGTGATTATGATTGCGCTGGTGACGTTAGTAACCTGGTGGTTCTGGGGCCCGGAACCCAAGGCCAGTTATATGCTGGTCACGTCCATGAGCGTGCTGGTGATCGCCTGCCCCTGCGCCCTGGGTCTGGCAACACCGATCTCTATCATGCTGGGCGTTAACAAAGCCGCTGAGTTCGGACTGCTGATTCGCAATGCCGATGCCCTGCAAAAAGCCGCCTCCATTACCACCGTGCTGATGGACAAGACCGGTACGGTGACCGAGGGTAAGCCGCGAGTTGTTGTGGTGCAAACAGCACCGTCGTTTTCTGATAAGGATGTGTTAAGCGTTGCCGCCAGCCTGGAAACTCATTCCGAACATCCTATTGCCACTGCCATTACAGACTATGCCAGGGAAAACGGCATCAAGCTGCATGACGTCGCGGACTTTGACGCGGTAACCGGTAAAGGCATTAAAGGCCAGCTTGAGAGCCGTGCGATTCTCTGTGGTACTGAACAGTTTCTGCTACAGCAGGGCGTGAACGTGGATCCACAACTTGCGGCGTCTTACACCAATACCGGTCACACACTGGTATACGTTGCCGTGAATCAAACGTTTGCCGGGGTAATTGCCATTGCTGATACACTGAAAGCGGATTCCAGGGATGCGATCGAACGGCTACATCAATTAGGTATCAAGGTGGTGTTAATATCCGGTGATCAACCGGCAACAGTCAGTTACATCGGTCAGCAATTGGGAATTGATGAGACCCTGGCTCAGGTATTGCCCGAAGACAAATCCAATCATGTGAAACGGTTTCAGGAGCAGGGCGAGGTGGTAGCCATGGTGGGCGACGGAATCAATGACGCACCGGCGCTGGCGCAGGCGGATGTGGGGATGGCCATCGGGCGCGGCACTGACGTCGCCATTGAGAGCGCCAATATGACTCTGGCCGGCAATTCCATCAATGCCATTGCCGATGCCATTTTTATTTCCCGTGCTACGTTACGCAATATCAAGCAGAATTTGTTTGGCGCCTTTATCTTTAACAGCCTGGGTATTCCCATTGCGGCGGGCGTTTTATACCCGTCGCTGGGATTTTTGCTCAATCCCATGGTGGCGGCCGCGGCCATGGCCATGTCGTCGTTCACCGTGGTCAGCAATGCCAACCGATTACGGTTTTTCTCACCCCGGCAAGCATAGAACAGCCCTATAACCGGCTGCCTGCCGGGCCGGTTATTTGTTATCATTGAGTGCTCGAAGACGTTTAACCCAGATAAATTGAGGACTTTCATCCATGCCGCAGTATCGATCCAAAACCACCACTCACGGGCGTAATATGGCCGGTGCCCGCGCCCTTTGGCGGGCGACAGGTATGACCGATGCGGATTTTGATAAACCCATTATCGCCATCGCCAATTCCTTTACCCAGTTTGTGCCGGGGCATGTGCATTTAAAAGACCTGGGCCAAATGGTGGCGCGGGAGATTGAGCAGGCCGGTGGTGTGGCCAAGGAATTTAATACCATCGCGGTGGATGATGGGATCGCCATGGGGCACGACGGCATGTTGTATTCACTGCCGTCACGGGAAGTGATTAGCGATGCGGTGGAGTACATGGTGAATGCGCATTGTGCCGATGCGCTGGTGTGTATTTCCAACTGCGACAAAATCACACCCGGTATGCTCAATGCGGCGATGCGGTTGAACATTCCCACCATCTTTGTTTCCGGTGGTCCCATGGAATCCGGGAAAAGTGTGATTGGTGGTAAGGAAGTGCACCTTGATCTGGTGGATGCCATGGTGGCGGCGGCCAATCCGTCGGTGTCCGATGAAGATACCCTGCAAATGGAACGTTCCGCCTGTCCCACCTGTGGTTCGTGCTCCGGCATGTTTACCGCCAATTCCATGAATTGTTTAACGGAAGCGTTGGGCCTGGCGCTGCCCGGCAATGGCAGCATGCTGGCGACCCATGCGGACCGCAAGGAATTGTTCCTGGGCGCCGGCCGGCGCATCGTGGATCTGGCGCGCCGTTATTACGAACAGGATGACGAATCGGCGTTGCCCCGGAACATCGCAAATTTCGCGGCATTTGAAAACGCCATGTGCCTGGATATCGCCATGGGTGGGTCCTCTAACACGATATTGCATTTGCTGGCTGCCGCGCAGGAAGCGCAAGTGGATTTTACCCTGGATGATATTGACCGGTTGTCGCGCAAGGTGCCCCATCTGTGCAAAGTGGCGCCGAGCACACAGCAGTATCACATGGAAGATGTGCATCGGGCCGGTGGCGTGATGGGTATCCTGGGACAACTCAATAAAGGCGGTCTGCTAAACGCCGACGTGCCCACGGTGCATTCCGAAACCATTGGCCAGGCATTGGCCAGCTGGGACATTTCGCAAACCGACAACGAGGCAGTGCACGCTTTTTACCAGGCCGGACCAGGCAACGTGCCGACGCAACAGGCATTCAGCCAGGAAAAACGCTGGGAATCCCTGGACCTGGATCGTGAGAGCGGTTGTATTCGGGATGTAAAACACGCGTATAGCCAGGATGGTGGACTGGCTGTGCTCTATGGCAATATCGCCAGCGAAGGTTGTGTGGTGAAAACCGCCGGCGTCGATGAAAGTATTTTGACCTTCAAGGGTCCGGCGCGCATCTTTGAAAGTCAGGATGCCGCGGTGGAAGGTATCCTGGGCGACAAAATTCAGGCCGGCGATGTGGTGGTTATTCGCTATGAAGGCCCCCGCGGCGGTCCCGGCATGCAGGAGATGCTGTATCCCACCAGCTATCTAAAATCCAAAGGACTGGGGAAACAGTGCGCGCTGATTACCGACGGCCGTTTCTCGGGAGGTACTTCCGGCCTGTCCATCGGCCACGTTTCGCCGGAAGCGGCAGAAGGCGGGGAAATCGGTCTCATCGAGGAAGGGGATCTTATCGAAATTGATATTAAAAACCGCAAGATCAACGTGGTGTTAGACGATGAGATATTGGCGCAACGTCGCCAGGCCATGGAAGCGAAGGGCGACAAGGCCTGGCAGCCAGGGCCCCGCAAGCGGCAGGTTAGCGCGGCGTTACGGGCTTATGCCGCGATGACCACCTCCGCATCCCGCGGTGCAGTGAGGGACGTTTCCCAGCTGGGCAAAATCAACGGTTAACCGTTAATCGACGGTTGCCGTAGCATCAGGGTGTCGCTGGCGGAAGCCCAGCTCGACTGCTTGGGTTTGCGGGAGCGCGACAGCATGGCGCCCGCCAGAAAACCCACTAGAATAACGCCGGACCCGGTGAGGAACCACAACTTGTCGTTCCCCTCGCTCAACTCCTTGATTTCGCTCATCAGGACATCAACCTGGGCGTCCAGGGACTTGGTCTTGCGCGTCAGGGTCTCATTGGTTTCGAACAGGCCGCTGGACTTGGCAACCATTTGCCGCAGCTCGATGGCTTCGGCGGTGAGTTCATTGTGTTTGCTTTCCAGTAATTCGTACCTGGCGGCGATTTTTTTCAATTCATCGCGCTCGCGTGTGGTTTCCTGGAGCTGCTCAGTTAGCTCTTTGTTTTTGGATTCCAGGGTTTCCAGTCGCTTTTGCAGCGGCGGTAACACGGTGCGGGCAACCGGTGATTTCACCAGATAGCGCGTCAGCACCCATCCCGTCTCACCTTCCCCGGTCTTTACCCGGCTATAGTCCTTACCGTATTTCAAAACCCGCAGCTCAGTACCGCTGGTGAGAGACCGAATAATTCGATGCTGGTTGCTTTTACCGGTGCGCATCATGACGGCGAGTTCATCGGTTACATAGCGCGTATTGGAGCCGGCTGCAATACTGGCCGTTGATAGAACACCCAGTATGATGACTGCTGTTAATTCTATGATAATTAAATAAAAATTCCTGTAGCGCATGGTGTATTCCAGGCTCGATTGCGTAAAATTTACTGGAGTAATCCCCCGATATCACCCAGATAACAGCAATTCAGGTGCCAATTTGCTGTGGGTGGTATACCCATCGACCGGACTTATGCAATTTTGAGCAATATTGAGTAAAATAATCAGTTGTTGTTGCCAAAATGCGGGAAAATTGACGTACGCGATGCACTGAGATAGAGTCTTTGGCTACGCAGGTGGCGCACGCAGTAGGGAGGAAACAATAACGAAAAACAGCGTGCCGCTAATTACAAATAGCAATAGAAACCGGATGTTACGGTTACATTAGTTCAAATAATTTCCAAACTAAAGGGTGAAGTCATGATTAAGAGAATCACTTCTTTCGGAGCGATCTTGGGGTTGGTATTGGTGTCGCAATCAGTGCACGCCGAACAGGTAATTGCAGGGGGGATGGACGTTACTGACGGTGATCCTAAAGCGGGTAAAACCAAATCGGAATTATGCCACGGTTGCCACGGGGCAGATGGCATGAGTGTGGATCCCACCACGTTTCCCAATCTGGCAGGCCAGTATGCCGGCTACATTTTCAAGCAGGTACAGGATTTTCAACTGGGCAACCGCCACGACGACACCATGTCCTCCATGGCGCAGATGGTTACCAGTAAGCAGGACCTCAAAGATATTGCCGTTTATTTTCAATCGCAGAAAAAAATGAAAGGCAAGCCGACCAATTCCGCGTTGGCGAAAAACGGCAAAAATATATTTGAAAATGGTAATCCCAAGACCGGTGTATATGGTTGTGTTAATTGCCATGGTAAAAAAGGCAAAGGTAAAGGTCCGACCATTTCATTGTTCCCGGTCATCGGTGGTCAGACCAAAGCTTATCTGGTCAAGCAGTTGAATGACCTCAAGTCGGGCAAGCGTTCTAATGATCCGGCCGGCATGATGGCGGCGATTGCCAAGAAGTTATCGGACAAGGAAATTCAGGCAGTGGCTGAATACCTGTCCGGGCTGTAATGAACTAACGAATTGCTATTGTATCCATAACAAATGCGCTCTTCGGAGCGCATTTTTTTGTGGTAGTGATTCAGGTTGCTGTGGTTAACCTGTATTTAACTGTTTGGCAAACGCTACCACGTGTTGTATATCCATACGAATGCATACCTCGTCGCCGATGGCGAAATCCTCATGACTGGGAAACAGGGAAAGTACTTCACTGCCAGTATCCAGTCTTAACGAGTACATGATCTCCGCCCCTTTAAATGCCTTTTGGGTAATCCGGCCCTTTAACGAACCTTCGGGGTCGTAGCGTACGTCGTCGGGGCGCAACAGAATTTCCACCGGCGCATTTTCAGAGATACTGTAAGCACGGTCCGCATTGACGATGCCAAACTCGGTATCAATCTGGCTGGGTGTGATCATGGTGCCGTCAATAAATACCCCCTGGCCAATAAAGTCGGCCACGAAACGGTTGGCCGGTTCGTGATAGAGGTTGAACGGCGTGTCCCATTGCAGAATCTGACCTTCATTCATGACCCCAACCACGTCTCCCAGGGCGAATGCCTCATCCTGATCGTGGGTTACCATAATGCCGGTTATACCCCGTTCCTTGAGGATGTCCCGTACTTCCATGCTCAGACGTTTACGCATTTCCACGTCCAGGTTGGAAAAAGGTTCGTCCAGTAAGATTGCCTGCGGATGCGGCGCCAATGCACGGGCCAGCGCCACGCGTTGTTGCTGACCGCCGGACAGTTCGTGGGGATAACGATGGCCGTAAGAATCCATACCCACGGTGTCTAACATGTCGGCGGCAATCTGCCGGTTCAGGCTCGCATTTTTATCACGCAGGCCAAAGGAAACATTTTGCAATACGGTCATATGGGGAAACAGGGCGTAATCCTGGAATACCATACCCAGCCGGCGTTTTTCGGGAACCTGCGTAAAGCCGGGCCGCGACACGACCTGGCCGTCTATTCGGATCTCACCCTGGTGGATCGGTTCAAAACCGGCAAGTGCTCGTAAGACGGTGGTTTTGCCGCAACCACTGGGTCCCAGAAGACAGACCAGGTTACCTTTGTTGACGTGTAAGGAAAGGTCTTGAATGATCAGTTGTCGGCGATACCGGCACTCGATGTTTTTGGCTTCAATAAGCGGTTTCATAATGCCGGGTGGATTTGCATTGCTGTCGATAACCGCCGATTACTCCGAGCACAGTAAAAACTCCAGTAACGCTTTTTGGGAATGCAGGCGGTTCTCCGCTTCATCCCAGACCACACTTTGTTCGCCATCAATCACTTCCGGGACAACTTCTTCACCCCGGTGTGCCGGCAAACAATGCATAAACAGCGCATCGGCATTGGCCGCTTCCATGATGTACTTGGTGATCTGGTAGTTTTTAAAGGCCGCTTCCCGTTGTTTTTGTTGTTGCTCGTGTCCCATGCTGGACCATACATCGGTAACGATAAGGTCGGCGTCGCGGGCGGCGTCCATGGGTTCATCGCACAGTGTTACCAGGTCTGATTGGGCCTGCGAGACAACTTCATCCAGCGGTTCGTAACCAGCCGGAGCGGCGATGTTTAATTTGAATTTCAATTGTTGCGCGGCGTGGATATAGGAATGGCACATATTGTTGCCGTCCCCAATCCAGGCAACCGTCTTGCCGGTAATGTCCCCGCGGTGCTCCACAAATGTTTGTATATCCGCCAGTAGCTGACACGGGTGATGTAAATCGGTTAATGCATTGATGACCGGCACCATGGAAAAGGATGCGAAACGTTCCAGTTTCTCGTGTTCGTAGGTTCGGATGGTGATGACATCCAGCATGCGGGACAATACCCGCGCCGAGTCCTCGATGGGTTCGCCGCGGCCAAGCTGGGTATCCCGCGGTGACAGAAAAATCGCCGCGCCGCCAAATTGCACCATGCCCGTTTCAAAGGACACGCGGGTGCGCGTGGATGATTTATCAAACACCAGTCCCATGATTTTATTTTTTAGCGGTTCATAAATTTCCCCCGCTCTTTGCTTCGCCTTGAGTTCAATGCCGCGATGAATGATATTTTTCAAATCATCACTGCTGAGGTCGAATAGTGTTAGAAAGTGCCGAATAGCCATGGTTTTTTGCTCTTGGATGATGGGTATTTGAAATACCCGATTGATTTCATCAATCGGGTTTGAAGTTTTTAACCAGTTCGCTGACTTTGTTGATGATTATGTCAGCCTCGCTGTCACTTAAAATCAGCGGTGGTAACAGACGAATACGGTTCTCGTTGGCGATATTAATGACAATGCCCGCATCCAGCGCCTGTTGCGCCAGTACTTTGCACGGTGACGTTAACTCGACAGCTATCAATAGTCCTTTACCGCGAATATCGGCGACATTAGTCTGACCTTCAAGTTGTGCTTTTAATCCATCCAGAATTTTGCGGCCCAGAACACTGGCACGTTCCACCAATCCTTCCTGCTCAATAGTATTTAGAACGGCGTATGCGGCGCGGCAGGCCAGGGGATTACCGCCAAAGGTGGTGCCATGATTGCCCGGCTGGAAGGTTTGCGCGGCCTCGCCCCGTGCCACGCACGCGCCGACGGGTACGCCATTACCCAGCGCCTTGGCCAGTGTCATGAGGTCTGGTTCGAATCCGTAATGCTGAAAGGCGAACCAGCGCCCTGATCGACCGATACCGGTTTGTATCTCGTCCAATATCATTAACCAACCATGTTCATCGCAAATGTCGCGTATACCCGGCAGGTAATCATCATCGGGGATGTTAATACCGCTTTCCCCCTGTACCGGTTCTACCATAACGCCGACGATGTTTTTGTTATGGTTGGCTAATTCGCGGATGGCGGACAGGTCATTATAGGGCACGTGATGAAAACCGCTGACCAAAGGCTCGAAACCGGCCTGAATTTTTGCATTGCCGGTGGCGCTTAGCGTTGCCAGAGTCCGGCCGTGGAAACTGTTTTGCGTGACAATGATGGCTGGCTCATCAATGCCCTTGTTGTGACCGTAAAGGCGCGCAATTTTGATGGCGGCTTCGTTGGCCTCGGCACCGGAATTGGAAAAAAATACATTGTCCATTCCGGATAGTTTGATCAGTTTATCCGCCAGTTGTTGTTGTAGTGCTATTTCAAACAGGTTTGATGTATGCAGGAGGTGTTTGGCCTGGTCACAGATGGCTTCGGTGACAGCGGGATGAGCATGGCCCAGACCGGTCACCGCGATGCCGCACAGGGCATCCAGGTATTTGTTGCCCTGTTTGTCCCATATCCAGGCCCCTTCACCATGACTGAATGCAATGGGAAGCGGGGAATAGGTTTTCATTAGTGTATCGCTGCTTGTCATTGTTGTTGGCCGTTATGAATATCTGCAAAGGACCCGTATTCTCCACCGGAAAACGCCGCCCAAAACAAAACGGCAGTCCCTCCGCGAGACTGCCGAGACCGCTATTTTAGCCTATTTTGACGCGCTTAAGAATAGTGAACGGCGGATAATACAGCGCGCATTATGCTGGCGCTGAGGATAAAACTGATCCTGTCCCAAAACGACAAACCCGGCATGGATGCCGGGTTTGCGTGTTGGCGTTTGCGGCTGTAGGCCCGGTTAAAATACACCGTGAGTGTGGCTTGCCATAAAGAACAGCATGGGAATGGACAGCATGGTGTTGGTTCTGGAGGCCAGTAGCGCGACGCGTTTTGCCCTGGCTTTTTCGTCGTCGCTGGCTTCCACCATGCCCAGTACTTTTTTCTGGTTTGGCCAGATCAGGACCCAGACGTTAAACAGCATAATGGTGCCGAGCCAGGCGCCCATACCGATAAACTCAAAGCCGTCCTGGAAGGTGAATGCCGCGGTAAAATTGCGGTTCAACAAGCCAGCGCCGGCGATCCAGGTGAGTACCGCGGACCAGCGGAACCATACCAGCGCACGGGGCGCCACGTATTTGCCGATCGCAGCGGGTCCCGGGCCGTCCTTATCAGCAGCCGCCGCCGCCATGGCAGGGACTTGCACAAAATTAAAGTAGTACAGCAGGCCAATCCAGGTAATACCTGCCAGAAAATGCAACCATCTTTCGAAAAAAACTAAATACTCCATGATCGTTACCCTTTTGTTTGGTGTTTTTTGGGGATGCTAAGCAGCGACTAATAACGATTTATTCTCGGGAATTCGTTCGGCTTACAGTGCGCTGACAATCCAGGCCAGAATCAGTGTAAGAACAAACCCCGAGATGATGGTGCCTAAAACGGAATCTAATGGGTTCATAGGTTGGTTCCTTTTTCTTCTGATTAATTGTTGCTGGCTATAATATAACCAGATACTTGAGTGGCTAAGTCGGGAAAAGCCTAGAGCAATGATTGTGAGAATGCAATATGATAATAGGGGTAAACGCAAAGTCGTAGGATCTTTCATGCCAGGTTCCGTGTTGTCAGTTATCGCGCTGGGTATATTCGCCAGCCGCATTGCGGCGGTTTGCGACGAAATGGGCGCCGTACTGCAGCGCAGTTCTTTCTCGCCCAATATCAAGGATCGCCTGGATTTATCGTGCGCCATTTTTGATGCCGAAGGCGGGTTGTGTGCCCAGGCTGCCCATATACCGGTTCACATGGGGAGTATGGCGTATGCGATGCGCGATATCGTCAGCCGCATGGACTGGTGCGAAGGCGATATGGTGATCCTGAATGATCCATTTCTGGGTGGGACTCACCTGCCGGACGTCACCGTCATCGCACCATTGTTTGTGGATGGTCAACTGGTCGCTTTTGTCGCCAACCGGGCCCACCATGCTGATATCGGATCGGAAACACCGGGATCCATGCCCATCTCACGAACCCTGGACGAAGAAGGGCTGGTGATACCGCCTACCTTTTTAATGCGCGATGCCACGTTATTGCAGGATGTCATGGATCAACTGGTGGCCAAGACCAGTGTGCCTGAACAAAGCTACGGCGACTTCGCCGCACAGGTTAGCGCCAATCGCACCGGTTTGACCCGTTTGGCGCTGCTGGTTAATGAACTGGGCGTTACGCGATTTAATGATGCCGTTGCCGAATTGAATAACTATGCTGAACGCCTTGCCGAAACTGCATTGCAGGCTATTCCCGACGGTGAATACCGATTTACCGATGTGATGGACAGCGATGGCCTGGGCAACAGGAATATACCTGTCACCGTCGCGGTTCGCGTGAAGGGCTCCAACGTCACCGTGGACTTTACCGGAACTGCTGAGCAGACCCATGGCAACATTAATTGCCCGTTGTCTGTCGCCGCCGCCGGCGTCTACTATGTGTTTGCCTGTTTAATGCCGCCTTATGCGCCCACCTGTCAGGGCCTGTTTCGCCGTATCGAACTGGTCGCACCCGAAGGAAGCCTGGTGAACGCCAGGCGGCCGGCTGCGGTGGCCGCCGGGAATGTGGAGACCAGTACCCGTGTGGTGGATACCGTAATGGGTGCGTTGGCACAGGCCATACCGGAACAAATACCCGCTGCGAGTCATGGCAGCATGAATAATATTGCCATGGGTGCCCGGCAGCAAATGCCGGGCGTTAGCCATCAATGGGACTATTATGAAACGGTGGGTGGCGGCATGGGCGGCGGCCCGAAAAACCGGGGTATGGACGGCATCCAGACTCATATGACCAATACCCGCAACACACCGGTTGAAGTGCTGGAAAACCTCTATCCGTTGCGCATTACACATTACAGCTTGCGCGATGATTCCGGTGGCAATGGTTTACACCGGGGCGGTCACGGCATCAGCCGCGAGTTTGAGTTTCTGGAACCGGCAACCGTGACGTTGCTGACCGAACGGCGCAACCATGCACCGTGGGGTTTAAATGGTGGCGAACCCGGCGAACCGGGGCGGAACCTGTTAAACGGTCAACCGCTCAAAGACAAGGAGTCGTTAACCGTTAAAGCCGGTGACAAGCTGACGATCGAAACCGCCGGCGGCGGAGGATGGGGAAACCCATAGTCGGGTGCAACTAAAGGTAAAAAGATTTCAACGCAAAGACGCAAAGTTATAAAAAATTTAATAGCTATAAAAACCTAATTCAATGTCTCTTTGTATAATGGTTGATGACGCTTTTTTCTTGAGTGCGGGTTGATAGACAAAGCGATATATGGTGCAAATTCCCGCGCCCAGAATTATTTTACATTCTGCAATAAAATAATGATGTTGTTTTCTCTGCGTCTTTGTGCCTTTGCGTTAAAATGATTTTGATATAAATAATGGTCTGGATGACAATTTATGTGTGGCATATGCGGCGAATTACGCTTTGATAACCAATCACCCGTAATAGAAACGGTTCATCGCATGATGGACAAAATGGCCTACCGTGGCCCCGATAGCTTCGGTGACTATCAGGATGGTCCGTTGGCGTTCGGCCATCGACGGTTGGCGATCATTGATTTGTCGGAGCGGGCTAATCAGCCCATGGTGGATGCGAAGCTGGATCTTTCCATCGTGTTTAACGGCACCATTTATAACTACCCGCAATTACGCGAGCAGCTAGTTGGTAAAGGCTATTCGTTTTTCTCCCACGGTGATACGGAAGTCATCCTTAAGGCTTATGCCCAGTGGGGCGAGGATTGTGTCAAGCACCTGCATGGCATGTTTGCCTTTGCTATCTGGGATCGTAAACGGCAATGTCTGTTTCTGGCCCGTGACCGTCTCGGTATCAAGCCGCTTTACTACAGTCAACACAATAACAATTCGGATACGCATTTTCGGTTTGCGTCCAATTCGCAGGCTTTGCTGGCAGCGGGTGACGTGGATACCACGATTGACCCTGTGGCATTACATCACCAGTTTACTTTGCATGCGGTGGTACCGGCGCCGCGAACCATTTTTAACGGCATTCGTAAACTGCCGCCCGGCCATTCCATGACGGTCCACAGTAATGGTCAAATGGATACCCGGCGCTATTGGGAGCTGACATCCCGGCGACCGGATCAACCGCGCAGTGAAGCCGAGTGGATTGAAGCCATTCACGATAAACTGCGGCTGGCGGTGGAACGGCGAAAGGTGATTGCCGATGTGCCGGTGGGGGTGCTGCTGTCCGGTGGTCTGGACTCCAGTTTGCTGGTGGGTTTGCTTGCCGAAGCTAACGTCAGTGATCTGCGGACATTCTCCATTGGTTTTGAAGATATCGGGGAAGAGAAGGGCAGCGAGTTTGAATACTCCGACCAGGTGGTGGAACGATTCAATACTCAGCACCAAAAGATTCATATCCCCAACAGTGATGTATTGAAGCGCTTGCCGGAAGCGGTGGACCATATGGCTGAACCCATGTTTGGCCAGGATGCGGTGGCGTTTTACCTGTTGTCGGAGCAGGTGGCGAAACAGGTGAAGGTGGTGCAAAGCGGCCAGGGCGCCGACGAGGTGTTCGGTGGCTATTTCTGGTATCCGCAGATGCATGAGGCACAGGGTAGCGAGCTTGAACGTTTCGCCAGCCATTATTTTGACCGCGATCATGATGAATACCTGGAAACCGTGGGCAATCGCTACGCCGGTGACGACTACACGTCTCGCTATGTGGCACAGCGGTTCGATGCCATCAAGGGCGATACCTTCCTCGATAAAGTGTTAAATCTGGATGTCACCACCCTGATCGTGGATGATCCGGTGAAACGCGTGGATAATATGACCATGGCCTGGGGGCTCGAAGCGCGGGTACCGTTCCTGGATCATGAACTGGTGGAGCTGGCGGCGCAAATGCCACCGGAGCTTAAGCTCAAGGACAATGGCAAATTCGTATTGAAGCAGATTGCCCGCGGACTGTTGCCGGAGGCGGTGATTGACCGTCCCAAGGGTTATTTCCCTATGCCGGCGCTCAAATATGTGCGCGGCGAATTTTACCAGTTTATGCGCGATATTCTTCAGTCCGATACCTGCCGCCAGCGGGGCTTATATAACAGGAACTACGTTGAACGGCTATTGTCTGAGCCCGAACAGCATTTTACGCGTATCCAGGGCAGTAAATTGTGGCATCTATCCCTCCTGGAGTATTGGATGCAACGCCACCTGCCCTAAACTCTGGTATAAATCCGACTTGTTTACTCGGTTATTTTTGATACACTAACCACTTCGCAACGCATTGATGTGGTTCATGTTTAATAACCACAGCAAAAAAGAGGCTACTATCTTATGGACGTATTAGAACGCATTCGCCAACAAGTGACCGAAAATCCGGTCGTCATTTATATGAAAGGCACGCCCTCGATGCCGCAATGCGGCTTCT
>JASFMT010000015.1:0-20248 GCA_050117455.1 Gammaproteobacteria bacterium
CTACAGAACCCGGCGAGCAATATATAAGTGTAATGTGTGAAAACAGTTCTGGTAGATCTGGCAGGCTTCATATCCGCACCTCACTTGGCAATCATCCCTGGTTGTAGGATTCATTATAGCATTAGTCGTTATGGGTTCCCTTAAGTTTCCGCTATTTTATTGGATTTGCGTATTGATTAATTTGATCCGGTGATAACTATGGAGTATTGACCATGACACGGGTATCATGGCGTTTCGATGAAACCTTTCCGGGACTATAAATAACGACCAGGCGGAAGATTAATGAGTGATAATACAGCCTCTGAACCTGCCACCCAAACTAACAATAACAGCAATAACGATTGTCCTTGCGGCAGCGGTTTTTCCTACAGCGACTGTTGTGGTGCCCCTGGCCGAAATGCGCTGAACGCGCCGTCACTGGCTTTTTTGTCCCCGGACGGTATAGAGGGCGAGGAAAGTCTCACAACAGCATTGAAGTCATCAATCGATAATGCATCTTTGAATCCTGATTTGTTTCCTGCCAGGATTAACTATTTTGAACGCAAGGCCTGGTTCGTCAAAATGTCACCACAGTGGTACGGGGAAAGCGTTTTTCTGGACCCGGGCAGAATGAAAGGCACATGCGTTATCGGCGCGGATCTGGACTGGTTGCAGCAAACCGCCGAACGTATTGCCTGGCAGCCAACCAGTTATATATTCCATACGGCATTTTGTGGCTCTACGCTGATGTCGCAGGCGTTGTCTGCCGTGTATGACAGTCTGCCTGTCAGGGAGCCGGAAGTGTTGGGTAACCTGCTGGTATACCTGCGTTCAAATGCCGAGCCCACAGACGAGCATCCTGGCAGAATCCAGCAAGTGCTGAATTTATTGTCGCGGCGTTATGTTCCCGAGCAGCCGGTTGTGGTGAAAGCCAATGATTACGCAAATCCCTTTATGCCGGTATTGCTTGATCATCAAAAAGCTGTGCCGGTTCTGTTTATGTATACGCCGTTTGCGGAGTTCCTGGCCGGCTGTCTGAAAGCGGATAATCGTCGCCAATGGATCAAGCAACGTTTTCAGGCCGTCCAGCAATTTACGTCTCAAGTGCTGAGCGGGGAGGAGGGCCTGCAACTGGAAGACGATGAATTTGGCAAGATGGCCGCCGTGTACTGGAGCTACAATGTTGCGTTGTTTTTGCAGGTGCAGCGCGCCGCGCCTGAGCAGATCCGGAGTCTGGATTTCAATACCATGCTTGCCGATCCACTGGCTGCTGTGCAGTGTACCGCTACGTTGTTTGGGCTGAACGCCCGGGTTGACGTTAATGCGCAGGACGAGGTAGACCGCCTGTTCGGTGTCTATTCAAAAAACAGCCAGTTTAAATACAGTCCGCAACAACGCAATAAGGATATTGTTCGTATTCTGGAAGCAAATGAACAGCAGTTGTCAGCGGGAGAAGCGTTGGCAAAAAAACTTCTGGGAAATGACTATCCAGAGCAGGGGTTGCCGGCGACTATAGTGGATCAGTCGATGTAGATGGCGCATTCCGGTGGGTTTTGGGCAACCTTGGGAACGCCTTTTAACGATCCCCAACTGACGATAGCATAGCGAACGCCTTTCTTGACGGTTTCCGCCTGGTGCAGGTAACGGTGGTCCGATGGAAACATGACAACGGCACCAGCTCTGGGTCTGATTTGATAATTGAGCCGGTAAAAACTCAGTTCGCCGCCTTCAAAATCATCGTTTAAATAAATAAGAATGCTGAGGTCGCGGTCAATGACTTTTGTCCAGGTGCGGTGCTCTACGTCCATGTTCTGACTGTCCGCATGCTTTACATAATAACCACCTTCTCGGTAGCGCATCAGGTCCGGCGATTCATACCATTCCAGTGATTGCCCGACGCATTTCTTTGTCACATCCACAAAAATGGTCTTTACCAGGTCATTGAACTCCTGGCGCCGATCTCCCATGTCAACCCGTTCGGCGATGCGCCGTTGGTCTTCAACCTTTACAATGTTGTCCGGCGTGGACTGGTTGTTATCGATGACCATTAACCGTTGACCATCGCGCTCGCGCGCGTAAGCCAGAAGATCATCCACGGTGTTCTTGTCGAGGTAGTTTTCAAACATAAATAAACCGAACGGTGGTGGACGTACGGCTTCGGTTGAGCCGCAACATTGACCAAACGTATTACCGCTGCCGCAAAAACAGGGTTCGTTTGGTGCCGGATTAAAATCTTCCATGGTTGCAAAGGGATCGATAATCAGTTTCGAAACATCGAAAGTAGGTGACGGGTGATGTTTCGGGTCGGCAATTGTGTCAGACATATCGATTTGACTCTTACGGCTCATACTATAATGGCAGGGTGGTTACGAAATTATCAAAACTGATTAATACTACCAAGCACAAGGTCATAATGATACCGGGATTTATTAGCGAATAACAAACGAAGTGATTCGGTTGCTGAAGCTATGTGAATCATGCAAAGGCATGATTCTATGTAATCACAGGTAGGATAGAGTGAAAATCTGCGTAAGACTACTTAAGTACTACTTAAAGCGTAATGACGATTCATTATAAATGATCAAATGTCTTAACGTTGAACGAGAATTTGTTGTGTTTGTGTTGGCAATGTAAATATTTGTTAATTAATCTGACTTGAAGTGTTATTGGTTGTTTTAACGCTTAAAATCGTTTAGCATCGACGCCACTAAGTAGTATCCATTTATTTGTAGCAGTAGCGAAACTTCATGGTGGTATTGTCATGAAAGCGTTACGTACAGATTTCGCCATTGTCGTTTCAATTTCAATAATAATAAATGTAGTCAGCGTCAATGTGCGCCGTGTTTTTTATACGTGTTTTTTATAATTGTACAGCTCGTTTTTTGTTAACCAAACTTCAAAAGGAGAAGACTATGGGCGGAGGTATGGGTGGTGGTATGGGCGGTGGTATGGGCGGTATGGGTATGGGTATGGGTATGGGAATGGGCGCAGCGCCCGCTCCTGCTCCTGCTCCCGCACCGGCCCCCGCAGCTCCCGCACCTGCTCCTGCACCGGCACCAGCCGGCATGGGTATGGGTATGGGCGGCGGCATGGGCGGCGGCGGTGGTATGGGTGGTGGAGGAGGCATGGGCGGCGGCATGTAAGCCGACCGTTGATGTTCACTCTTAAACCATTTATAAAGCCGCAGGCTGCTACAACCTGGTTTCGGGAACCGGCAACATCTGCTAGAGGTATGGCCAAGTCGCGATAGCGATAACAGATGATTCCGTGACCAAACTGAGTTGATCGCCTACCACAAACACGCTTTGTCGTGTTATCTGAAAAAAGGGTCACCTGTTCGCAGGTGGCCCTTTTGGTTTCTGGTGGCTTGATAGTGACAGGAAGGATTCGGACAGATTAACGGGCTGAAAGTCTACGCTAAACTACTTTGCCAGGTTACCGCCCGCTCATAGTCTTTAAGCTGTTCCATCAGCTCGTTATGGGTACCGGCGGTTATGGTGCCGTCTCCGTTAAAATACAATATGCGGCTTGCCATGCGAATTGACGAAAAGCGATGCGCAATGATCAGTGTCGTGCGGTCTTCACGCAATCGCTGTAGCGCTTCCACGATCATACGTTCTGAATGGCTATCCAGTGCTGAAGATGCTTCATCGAGGATCAGAATGGGTGTGTTACGCAAAAATGCCTGCGCAATGGCCAGACGCTGGATTTGACCGACGGATAAATGAAGACCGTTGGTGCCAATGACCGTATCCAGTCCCTTGTGCTTTTCCAAAAATTCCCACGCGAACCCTGCATGGCAGGCGTCGATCATTTGTTGTTCGCCGGCATCGGGCCTGGCCAACAGCATGTTTTCCCTTACTGATCCATCCACGATAAAAGGCTCCTGCCAGACAATGGAAATCTGATCGCGGAGTGAGGCCAGGGACACGGTCTTGATGTCGGTGCCGTCAATGGTAATTGTGCCCTGTTGCGGATCGTAAAAGCGCAGTAGCAGGCTGGCAAACGTGGATTTACCGGAACCACTGGGTCCTACTAACGCCATAGTTTCACCGGCGGTAATTTTGACCGATACATTGGTCAGCACCGGATCCTGGCCTTGCGGGTAGCAAAAAGTGACGTTGTTGAATGCGATATCGCCCTGGTTAACGGCCAGCGGGTTATCGGGATAATCGTCCAATACCGATGACTGGGATTGTAGAATATCCATCACCCGTTCCGCTGGATGCCGGTCGGCCTGTAGCTGGACGGGCATGCGGGCCAGGGTGCGCACGGGGCCGGTCAGGTTACGCACGTAGACCAGGAAACTCACCAGGACACCAATCGATAACTCCCCGGCTTTTATGCTGGATATGCCGCTGAACACAACGATGACCCCGGCTATGTAGAGCAAAAACGTGAAAAACGTATTGTACAGAATCCGAATGCGGCGCACTTTTAATGCCCAGCGGCGGGCGGTGTTGAATTGATATTGGTGCTTTTCCCGCACGGTGGTTTCACTATTAAAGGCGCTGATCCCGCGCAAGTTGCGTAACGTTTGTTCCTCGACCGTGAGTAATTTGGCTTTTTCCTGGGTGAACTGGCGCGCTGCTGCTCCAGTCCTGGGGGCAACATAATGCTGGGAGAGAAAAAACAGCGGCGCCATGGTGGCGGCGATTAGCGCTAACTGCCAGTCGATCCATATCAGCATGGCGCTATAGGCGATGAGCACCAGCGTACTGGAAAAGGCGTTGAGCGGCGCGTTGATGACGAAAGTGAGTAGCCGGTCCACGTCAGCCGTGAGCCGGGCGAGGAGATCGCCCCTGTCGAAGCGATTGACCACGGGGTAGGACAGGGTCATGATTTTGGTTAATAATCCACCACGCACCCGGTCCACAAAGCGCAAGGTGACCTGTTGGAACAAATAAGCGTTGATCAACTGAATGCCTTGGTTAACCACCACAATGCCGGCAATGATTAGCAACGACTGATTAAGTTGATCGAACTGGGCATTGGTGATCTGCGAAATGGCCACACCCAGCATCCAGATTAACAGGGTGTTAGCGCCAATGCTGAACGTGCGTAACGCGTAAAGAATGATCAAATTTCTGCGGTCTGATTGCAGATAAGGTAAGAAGAATCGGGCGATGGCGCGTTGCCACGGCATGAACTGCCAGCGGTTGCTGATCATTTAATCATCCTGGTTTTTTTCTTTAGTATTGTGCCTGCGGTCAATCATCATACGCGTGATCATGGTCAGTTGGCAGTCATCGGCGAGCGCTTCGTATCGCTTCGTGTTGTTTTATGGAGACAATCTATGAAGGAATTCACACATTGTAACCATTTCTCAATCTAAGGTTTTGACTTAAAAGTAATCTCGTCTATTATAAAGTGCAATATGAAGGGATTGTGCCTTCAGTTTTGCTTAAAATTTATACTTTTGTGTTGTCAAAATTCAACAAATCAGGCTCTTTATACCTGACAATCAACGTTGCGGTACAACATTCCGGTAGGGAATGGTAAATGTTGCTGTAATCCGTCGAGGCAGGCTTTGATTTGCAAGTATCAATCTATAGGCGGTGTCGTCTAATAAACACTAAGGGTGCCGACTACCACATCACTGCGTTTTAGCAGGATAAAAATCAACCTTATTTAAGAGATTGCCAGGTTTTGAGATCTGAAAGCGTATTTTTGAGCGTCATAATCTACAAGGAGGAAAAATAAGTGGTCATTAAAAATTCTATAAAACTGCTAATTATTGGGCTGTTGCTGTCGGGATTACTGGCCGCTTGCGGCAAGAAAGGGGAAGAATCCCAAACGGCGATGGAAAGCGAAGGGGAGTCCATGGAAAGCACATCGGCGATGAAAGGCGAAGGTGCGATGGATGAAGCAAGTGGTGAGAAAAAGGAAGCAAAGGATGAAGCCGGGCTTGGGCACGACTACCGCACATTTATGGCGGATGGTGACATCAAGTACGGTCAAATCGGTGATTCCTATACCGCTGACCTGGTCATGTATCTGGCCGGTAACCAGTTCATGGTGATGGAAGAGCTGATCAAAGACTTCCAGGGCAAAAATCCTGATATCAAGAGTATCTATGTGGAAACCATTCCGCCCGGTCAGATTCTGAAAGGCCAGCTGCTCAAGCAGGGAGAAATCGAGGGCCAGAAAACTGCGCAGAATCCTGATCTTTTTGCCAGCGTGAATCTGCAACACCTGAAGAAAATGAACAAAGAAGGGCGTATGGAAAAATACATGATCTATACGCACAACAAGCTGGAATTGATGGTGGCCAAAGGTAATCCCAAAAACATAAAAGGTGCAAAAGACCTTGCGCGGGATGATCTTGTTCAATCACATCCCAATCCTCTAACAGAAGGAATTTTCAAGTTCTACGGTTCCGAGATGTTGAAGGATCTGGATCTTTACGAAAAAGTTACCGGCGGTGCCATGTGTAAAAGTTGCTGGGCCGTGGAAGGCAAAACCTGGTTTACCTCTCGTCACCATCGCGAAACACCGCACCGCATTGAAAACGGTGAAGCGGATGTTGGTATCGTCTGGACCACGGAAGTGGCCTATGCCAAGTCGCAGGGCCGCGATGTGGAAGGTGTGCCCATTGCCGCGCCTTACAACAAGCAGGATAAAGTGGGTTATGCCATCGGCCGATTAACCGATGGCCGTAATCAGGAAGCGGCAGCAAAGTTTCTTGACTACCTGGCAACCGACGATGCGCAAAGCATTTATGAAAAAAATGGCTTTGTCCGGGCGACAGAAGAAGAGTTAAAACTGAAGGCGCTGTAAGTCTCCGGTCTTAACTAATACGACGTTTAGTTAGTAAGCGGGTCTGTGCCTGTTGGCCAGGCCCGTTTTTTATTTGCAAATAAAAGGTTGCATTACAAGATCCAGTTCAAACTCATCATCATTCACGCTCGATCTCATCAAAGATCTCCCCGCCCTGACCCGATGATCAGCCTATGTTGCTAACAACACTAAGGACATTACTAAGTACAAGAGTATGGTTTTAATGTATTAGCAGTATTTAACGAACAGAAACGGGTTATGTACGTAAATCTAAATTACTGATGATAAATACGGGTTACGTATAATTATCGTTGTTGCCGTGAGATCTTGCTTATCCCGCGCCATAAGCTAATGTTTATTGTACGTATAACAGCGATACCTGAAAATGTTGAAAAACCGCTTCGGCGTTCTACTTTGCCTCGGGATAATTTCACTAATATATGTTAGTGATACATGGTCTCAAGATGACAATCTAACACTGATTGCCGTCTATCCGAAAGATTTTCCTCCCGTGTATACCGTCAGCAAGAACGGTGTGCCCACCGGATTCGGTTTCGAATTCACAGAAGAAGTTGCAAAAAGGGCAGGGTTAAATATTGAATACCGCAGTGTGCCGACCTGGACCGATGCCGATAAAGCGTTAATTAACGGTGAGGCGGACCTGATACCCAATATGGGTATAACCAACGAGCGCCGCAAATTAATGAGCTTTAGCAGACCGTTTCACGAGATACCGGTGTCGATTATTGTTCATCGTGATAATCAGGACATTTACGGGTTTACAGACCTTACGGGAAAGTTAGTAGGTGTTGTAACAACTAATATAGCCGTTAGCCTGTTGCAGGATGATGAATATATTTACAAAAAAGAGTATGCCTCATTGAACGATCTTTTTCTGGCTCTGCTGGAAAAAAAGATTGATGCTGCTGTATATCCAGAGCCGAATTTCAAGCATCTTGCGCTACGCGCCGAGATCCCTGGTCTTGTCAAGACAGTGGGTGAACCACTGGTCGTCGTGCCTCGGGCAATCGCCGTTCGCAAAGGAAATGCGAACCTGCTGGAAAAACTTAATCCCGCAATTACTGAAGTCCTTCAATCTGAAAGTTATCAACGCATGTTAAATCGCTGGTTTCCACCGCCTGCACCGTTTTGGACCTCGCAACGTGTGGCTATGCTTGTCCTGGTGCTGTTTGTAGGAGCGGCATTGCTGTGGCAAATGTATCGTATTGTGTTTTTGCGAAAACTAAACAGCAAGCTGGCAATCGCCAATAATTTTAATACTGCCGTGTTGGATGCAGCGCTGGAAGGCATTCTTACACTTGACGACAATAACCGCATCGATTCCGTAAATGCCGCCGGTGAAACCATGTTGAATATGAATCACCAGGAACTCGTCAATACGCCGGTCAGCTGGTTGCTTTCAGGGCCAGATGCCCAGGCCTTGATGGAAGCAATTGAAAAATACAGGGCTGCACCAGCGAACCAACGGCGGTGGAACAGCCGCCAACGTTGGGAATGTACTGCGCGCCGCGTGAACGGCCAGTTATTTCCAGTGCAGGTTAGCGCTCTACCCATGGATATAGGCGGCGAATTACAGTACGTCCTGGTGTTACATGATGAAAGTCATGTTCAGCAAATCGAACAGCGCGTTCAATTTCTATTGCATCATGACCCACTAACCGGTTTGCTCAATCAAGAGGGTATTCGCGCAATATTAGATGATTACATTGCTCAAAGTGCAACATTGCCGTTTGCGTGTATCTGTGTGGGATTGCAGCGGCTGACTTACATTAATGTGACCTATGGCCGGCAGGTTGGTGATGAGGTGCTGCTGCAGACCTCATCAAATTTGCGACAAATTATAGAAAATTACGGTAAGCATATGAAAGCCATAGCCCGTATTGGTGGTGAACGTTTTCTAATCGTGGTGTCCGAAGTCTCGGCCGAAGAGGTGTTGGGCCTGGTAGAGAGAATCAGTGATAAATTTCAGGAATATCATATTCAATTAGCGGACCGTAACGAAGCTATCCGGGTTGATGCTCAGTTTGGGGTTGCCTGTTATCCGAAGCACGGAATATCCTCTGAAGAATTGATCTATCATTCCGAGGTTGCATTTTACAGTGCCCGGGACCATAGTTTTTCCGCGGTACATATTTACGACTCGCGAGAATCGCAGGAACATAGCAGCATAGAGCATGCCTTGCAAAGGGTGAAATCGGCATTGAGCGATGACCGTATAAGTCTCTATTTTCAGCCTATACAGAATTTGTCGACGGGTAAAATTTTACACTTTGAAGCCCTGCTGCGAATGCATGAGCCTGACGGATCACTTATCATGCCCGCTGATATCATTCCGCACGCCGAACGTTATGGTTTAATAACGCGCATTGACTATCGCGTGATGCAATTGGCCATAACTTATCTGGCGTCGTTGCAGGAAAACTATCCGAACGTGAGCCTGTCCGTCAATTTAAGTCCTGTTCATCTTGGGGACGATCGGATTATTTCGTGGTTTAGTAAAATATTTCACGATAGCCCGGAGTTGGCAAAGAGTCTTATTTTTGAAATCACTGAGACCGCGACGTTGCAGAACATGGCTAATGCCAAACAATTTATGATCGAACTCAGAGACTTTGGTTGTCGATTTGCACTCGATGATTTTGGTGTTGGATTTACTTCATTTTCGCAATTACGAAATTTGCCGGTGGACATTGTGAAGATTGACGGGATTTTCGTGCGTAAACTTCCCCGTAATCCGGATGATCAAGCTTTGGTGAGAACACTAACGGACGTTGCCCATAGCATGGGTAAAGAGGTGGTCGCTGAATTTGTTGAGGACAGGGTAACGCTCGAGTTACTTAAGGAATACGGAGTTGACTATGCTCAAGGTTACTACATTGGCAAACCAGGGCCGGACTTGATCATTAACAATGAGATGTCGGAGCAATTCTCCCGTCTGCGGCTGATATAAAAAAGAGCCGCTTTCGCTGGCGCTTTGGTAATGTAAGGTAGTAGCGTTTTAAGCCGTATAGATCATTGCGCCTCGCTAGTGAGACAGTTCCAGTATTAGTTCACTATTTGATATCATTACCGCCTGGCGCTTTAGCGGCAGCAGCTGGTTTTGGAATTTTCGTTATAGATTTCCTGCTATGAAAAAAGATCCCCACTTAATGGACATCGATCGCCATCATATTTGGCATCCTTACAGTGCCCTGGAATCTGATATGCCGGTGTATCCCGTCGCATCGGCCAACGGCGTACGCCTGAAACTGACGGACGGACGCGAACTCATTGATGGCATGGCGTCCTGGTGGTGTGTGATCCATGGTTATAACCACCCGCGCATGAATGCGGCGCTTCACCGTCAACTGGATTCCATGGCGCACGTGATGTTTGGCGGCTTAACGCATGAGCCAGCCGCCAGTCTGGCGGAAAAACTGGTATCGCTGACACCAGAGCCATTGGATGCGGTGTTTTTTTCCGATTCCGGCTCGGTGTCGGTGGAAGTGGCGATGAAAATGGCCATCCAGTACTGGCACGCCAGGGGACAAACAGCGCGCCAGCGTTTTATCAGCCTTCGGTCCGGCTATCACGGCGATACCTTTGGCGCGATGTCCGTTTGCGATCCAGTGACTGGTATGCATTCATTGTTCGCGGATGTACTGCCCCGGCAAATTTTTGTGGACCAGCCACGGTGTCGCTTTGGCGATAATTGCACTGATCAGGACATTACGTCACTGGAAAAAGCATTATCCGACAACAAGAATCAGGTCGCTGCCGTCATTATGGAGCCCATCGTGCAGGGCGCCGGCGGCATGTGGTTTTATTCCGCTGATTATCTGCGCAAGGCGCGGGAACTGTGTGACCGTTATGGTGTGTTGTTAATCCTCGACGAAATCGCCACCGGCTTTGGCCGGACGGGGCAACTGTTTGCCTGCAATCATGCCGGTATTGCGCCGGATATTATGTGCGTGGGCAAGGCGCTGACCGGGGGGTATATGAGTATGGCAGCGACACTGGCAACCCGTGACGTCCACAGCACGTTGGACCAGGGTGAACCGGGTGTATTCATGCATGGCCCGACTTTTATGGCCAATCCACTGGCCTGTACCGCGGCGTTAACCAGTATCGAATTGCTGCTCGAATCCGACTGGCAGCAGAATATTGCCCGCATTGAGAAACAACTGGAGCAGGGATTAGCGCGGTGCCGCGAGTTTGACAATGTCAATGACGTACGTGTGTTGGGTGCCATCGGTGTGGTGGAGCTGAAACAGCCGGTGGATATGAAAACCATCGTACCGCAATTTGTCGATGCCGGTGTCTGGGTGCGGCCGTTCGGCAGGCTGGTTTATTTAATGCCACCTTACATTATCAATGACGACGAGCTGGCAGCATTGACCGGCAGTATTGTGAATATCGTAAAAGACCAGGAATTTTAGCTACGAGTGGGAAGTGAGGTTTTTCGATCGTTCGTTGTTACTCGCTAAACCGTGATGCAGCCTGAAAATCATCACAGCCGGTAACCCATAAAGGCGAGTGTGAGATGGCTTGCCAGCGCGAAGAACCGGCTGGTTTGGTAGTTGATCCAGGCCTGGGTTTCGTCCACCGTAGCGCTGATGTCTTTGGGGAAGACAGCGCTGGCAATGAAAAACCCCAGGATGATCACCGATGAAACGATGATCATCCCGGGGTTCAAATCACGTGCATTTTTATTGCTTCTCTATAGCCCCGGTTTTTTATGCACTGCGGGGTTACATTACCTATCGTTCGCGGTCGTATTGACCGCTAACCGTCAAGACTGTTTTTCAAAAACAAAAATTCCCCACGCAAGATAACCGTTCTTGCCGCCTTCAATCCAGTGACCGAGGCCTTTTTTCATACGTTCGATGTATTCGGGTGAAACAGCACCGGCCAGGTCTTTTTCGTGTTTTTCCGTATCCTGCAACACGCGGGAGTAGTGGCGCGTCAGCTGTTCCCTGTGATCTTCGAAAAGTTTTTCCCCGAATCCGGCCTTTTCGCAGGTTGCACGGTAGAATTTTGGAGATCCTAACGATGAAAGATGAATGCGATCCAGTATCGGTTGCAGGACGCCGTCGGGACAGTCGTCCGCGGCCATGGGGTCGGTAAATATGAATTGTCCGCCGGGCTTGATGACCCGTGCCACTTCTTCGATTACTTTCTCACGCTCTCCGCTATGCAGGATGGCGTCCTGTGACCAGACTATATCAACGCTGTTGTCCGGCATGGGGATTTCTTCAAAGCTTGCGTCCAGGACGTCGATTTTGTCCTGCAAACCCCGTTCGGCGTTGAGTTTGCGGTCACGTTCGTTTTCTTTTTCGCTGAGGTTCAGCGCCGTCACGTGACAACCATAGGTTTCCGCCAGGTAGCGGGCAGCACCGCCGTAACCGGCACCGATGTCGAGGACTTTGGTGTTTGTGTCCAGGCCTTCCAGTAACGATGCCATGTGACGGACCGTGCGATGGCTGGCTTCGATGATGGATTCAGTGTCCGAGTTATAAAGACCCACGTGAATATCTTCGCCGCCCCAGACAATGGCGTAAAAGTTATCTGCGTCGTCGCTGTTGTAATAATCGCGGGCGACGTTAACCGCTTCAGAGTACTTGTCAGCCATTATTATTTGCTCTCCCCGTCGCCTTCTTCTTCGTGGTAGGCCTTTTCTGCGACATGAACAAAAAAGTCCGGATCGTGGGCTTTATAGGTTTCCTGGAAGTCCCCGAAAGTATTGATTTGCTGAAATCCAACCTCGTGCATTAAGCGCCGGGTGTAGTCTCTGCGCAACGGATACATGTTTAAGTGATAGGTTGCGCCATCCGGAAAAGAATATTGAAAACGCGCCAGACCATCATCGACATGTTCCGGTTCGGCGACAACGTCTTCGCCACAGTAATAGTATTTGTGTTTGCTGGAAAATCCTTCATCCAGAATCGCGTCGTAATTTCGTTGATCCAGAAGCAAAATACCATCGTGGTTGAGGGTTGCGTAGAATTCTGCGAGGGTCTTACGACGATCCTTTTCTGAGAAAAGATGGGTAAAGGAATTTCCCAGGCAAATTACGGCATCAAACTGTTCATGAATGGTGCGGTTAAGCCAGCGCCAGTCAGCCTGGACAGTACGTAGAATGTGGCCGCGCTTCTCGGCATTTTTAAATGCCCGGGCCAGCATTTCCGGACTGCCGTCGGCGCTTACTACGTCAAATCCGGCACTCAACAGGCGAACTGAGTGGAAACCGGTTCCGCACGCGACATCCAGCACCCGTTCCACGCCGTAGGAGCGCAACTGTTCGATAAAAAATTCACCTTCGCTTTTCCAGCGACGGTCCCAGTCAATTAATTCGTCCCACTTTTCGACGAAACTTTTAACATATTCGTCCTGGTAGTGATCGGTATCGCGTACGTTGATGGGATTTTTTCCAAATGATTGTTCTGTTAACTGGTTCATTTTAACCTCAATGATGTGATTTCAAAGCCACTGTAAAGAAAAGCAGGCCAACAAAAATCGGTTTATAAAGCGCCAGCAATAGCGCTAAAAAAATATTTTTTGTTTAATGACACGTCCGAAGACGATTGATAATTTGGTATTAGATGACCAAATAATTGACAGGCAAGTTGAAACTTTACCTGATCGACGTAACTTTTATACTGATTTAGATTAAGTTACTCGCTGTTAATATGTAGCGATTGAAAAAGAGCACTAAGTTTAATAGAAACAGCCCTAAATGTACAAACTTATGCGTAATATGATGGTAAAAGCCATATTATTTTCTGATTTTGTGATAAACATGGTTCTAGCCGGCTCTGTGCTCTGTATATTGGTCCAAGTCAGTGTAAATTCAAGTGTTTCGTATCCGTTTTCTCGTGTGTTATTGGAATCTGATTCTCGATTGCGTAAAGCATGAACAAACAATATCGCTAATACAGATTTTTCTGGCAAAAATTTTTTCATTTTTATTTTTCACCGTTACGTGCAGTATTGAAAGCTGGGAACCGTAAATCAGAAAGCCGACCGGGTTTGTCGGGCTGCAGGAGTGCCTTCGAATGAACCATAAAAGCCGCTTACGCCGTTTTGTTCGAGACGTTGTCAATCACACGCCGTTCATCAAGATGCTGATACTGCTTGTGGTATTGTGGCTAGTGTTTGCTACCGCGATGTATTTTAGTGAGCGCTATATCGAAGAAAGCACGATTAAAACGTTAGGTGATGCACTTTATTGGGGCATCGCGGCGTTTTCAACGGCGGGCATTGCCGATACACCAGCAAGCAATTTTTCCAAGCTCATTGGTGGGGTCTGGATCATTATTGGTTCCGTGTTGTTTTTCGGAACGCTGGTGGCAACGGTTACCAGTTATTTTATGCGGCCGTTGCAGCGTCCCGCGCGCCGAATTATTGATACTGTTGAATATAATCTTGAGCAGTTGGATGATCTTTCCCTCGAGGAACTTGATTTGCTGAAGGAAACAATAGATGGACTTATCGAGCACATGGAATCAATAAAGGAAAAACGCTACCCCGATCAACCATCCAAAAATGAATCCAATATGTCCGACCGCGAATAAAACCAATGTTGGTAATTTACATCGATTGACCGCCTGCAACACTCAAATATTGTTTATACCAACCTGATCACGCCTGGGGCTGTGGCTCAGTGTCTGCTGCCAGACTCACACGGTTACCTAGTACATATGAACAACCACGACATGCGCAATCGATGTGAGAACCAACAGATACAGCATAGGTACATGTAATGCCCGCCAATGGCTGAACAATTGTTCCAGCAGACTGACATAGCCCATATAGATGACACTGATAATATATTGGCGCAATTGCCGCATTTGGGAGGTTTTTAACGCGGTGATATCCGCTTTGTCCAAATCCGACAATACCGCGATACTTTTGATAATTTTACTCAGGTCGCGCGCAGACCGGGTATATAAGAAAACGCCATACCATATAACCGAAACACATCGGCTGAGAAAACGCGGCATATCTTTTGGCTTTTTCAGGCAGTAAAGTACAAATCTGGATAGACGTTTACGGATATCGTTTGCGGTGTTGCATTCGTATCTGGCGATCGTGTTGAACAGTCCGGGTTCACTGTCTTTAAGAGCAGTATAGCGTTTGTGCAGTGTTAATGTGAATTGAGTATAAAGATAGCGCCCTAGCGCGCCGCTGAGAATCACCACTAGCATAGAGACAAAGGCGATGGAACTGTTGATGGATTTCAATTCAAAGGATGAGTGCAGCACAATCAAATATGCGCCAACAGCGCCACAGCCCAGATGGGTGTAATACCAGGCATCGGATGACACAAGGCGCCGCAATATAGTCACCCGTTTGACTATAAAATACAATAAGGCTATCAACATCAATATTCCACCAATGAGCCCACTGTTGTATTCAAAATTTCCTTCCGCCAGGAAGTTAATTTCACTCATGGCAGCGAAGCCAATGTAGGATAATAGTGCAAATGCGATGAACCCTGTCAGTATGTATTGCAGTTCACGGCGTGACTTTAGATAATTTTCCGGTACAAAGTCGGACGGAAATTTTTCGGCAAGCAGGCTGCTGGCACTAATATCATTTTTAAAGTCATAAACAACGGGTAGATTTTTCCCGCTATCGTCATTGTTCGTGTCAGGTGGAAATTTCTGCTTAAGCGTTGCGATGATGTTTGATAGAGAATCACTGTCTTCAGAATGAATTGTCAGTGAACGATCGTGAGATACCGCTGATGAATCGGTAGCTGCGGAACTGGACATTGTTTTTGAGCCCCCTCTGCCTTGTTAAGTTGCTCGCTCAAGTTTAAAACTTTCGGGAATGCTAAACTATTTAATTTGCTTAATTGATTAGCGATAATTCCCGATTACCGTCATGAGATATTGTTGTAATGGCCTGGTTGCGCGAGGCAACAGTCGATGGCTTTCTATGGCTTTGATGTTGCGTCGCTGTTGCATTATATTGGTGCAATAATGCATGCAGCACTTAATTTACGATCCCTGTCAATCGTAGGGACTGTTATTTTTTCAAGGCGCCTATTGTAATAAAAAGCGATGCCGATTGTAAGTTGGTTGCCTGCTACTGCATGCCAGTATGAAAGGTTGAGTTGATGTTGTGTGTTAAAGTTTATTTCTATGGATGGGCCCTCCAGGTCCAATATCCTGGATTAAGATAAAAACGGCATGCTCATTGATTTTCTTCATTTTATATCCTCTACTCAGTAACTAAAAAGACCAAAAGTGGCAGCATTTTGGCGCAATGGCCGAGCGCGTGCGCTTCGGTTCCACGTTGCAAATAATTATGAATAAATTATGAATTTAATAACCGGTGTGTTGAGCCGTTACCGGTATCGCCTAGAATAGCGCTAGTTTGGTGGGTGGTATTTGCGCCTGAGTTATTCTGTCCAGAAATTTCAACACTAACAGGTTTCCGGATTCCATGTCTGGCTATAGGGTTGTGGTACCTATGTTGTAGTGATTGCCGAAAAACGATAGCACGCTGTTAACTTATCAACCCCGGGAGAGGCCAATGAAATATTTTTGTGTGTTGATGGTGTTAATTGGTTGCATTTGTGACGGGCAGTTGGTGTTTGCGCAGGAACACGTTGTAACCCAGGAAAACAACCGATTCTCTGAAGTGTTTCTAAAGCTGGAGAACAACGATAAATTGAAAATCGTTAACCTCGATTCGGTGAATCACAAAATCACATTTTTGTATAAAGACAGGGAGCAGTTGGTTGCAGAACTTGAGCCCGGTGACAGTCGAATCATAGAGCTAAGCGGTCCGGGTTTGTATGACATCAAGTCACGCACTCATCCGGAAATGGCCATGACCATCTACATTCCTCACCCTCTCAAGATCGATGGCGGCAAGTCTGAGTACTATTTTTAATCACCTGGTATTGATATAATTCGGGTTTCGATATTGTATAAACCCGCCATGAAAATAGGTATAACCCTAAAACTTTTCCTCGCCTTTTTTGTAACCAGTATCCTCGTTATTGTCGTGACGACGGTGGCGGTTCGCTACAGTTTCCAGTCGGGTTTTCTTGATTATGTGAATCGAGTAGAGGTGGATCGGCTGCATACGCTGGCCCGGAAAATTGCCGAGCAATACGAGCAGAATGGTAATTGGCGATTTATTAAATACAAAAGGGGTATCTGGCACCGCCTTATCATATCGCACCTGCGTGATTCGAAAGGTGCATCCTTTCAGACAAATGGGTTGATTGACGATGATAATCAGGAAGAGCAAACCCTGGATCTGACCGATCTGGGGTTACGCCTGGCGCTACTAAACGCAGACAAGGAATTTGTTGCCGGTAATCGCCAGTATGGGGATGATGCTGTTTTGAAACCGATTATCATTGCATCGGGTGAGACAGTCGGTTGGCTGAGTATAACACCGTCGTCGGAACTGGTTGATACGGTCGATATACAATTTAAGGAGCAGCAAAACAACACCGCGATCATTATCAGTTATATCAGTATATTTTTTGCGGCAGTTGTCGCAGTGCTGTTTGCCCAGCATTTGTTACGACCGATCAAATTGCTGGTAGACGCGACGCGGGAAGTGACGGCAGGTAAGTTTGATACCCGTATTGAGGTTACCGGTGTCGACGAGATTGGGCAACTGCAGCAAGACTTTAATTCACTGGCCCGCACGCTGGAAAAAAATGAACAGTCCCGGCGTCAATGGATTGCCGATATTTCTCACGAACTCCGCACGCCCATGGCGGTGCTGCTGGGTGAAGTGGAAGCCCTGCAGGATGGAGTGAGAAAGCCATCATTGCAGAACCTGCAATCGCTGCATTCAGAGATTGTGCGCGTCAACCAGCTAATAGCTGATTTGTATCAGCTGTCCATGTCGGATATCGGTGCCCTGGATTACCGTAAGGAACCCATAGAGATTGCTGATGTACTGGAAAGGGTTGTGACAACATTTGCCGATAAGCTGCGCAGTACGGGCATTGACGTCAGTATAGAATGCATTCACTCACCCTGGATATTTGCTGACAGCCAGCGATTGTTTCAGTTGTTTTCCAATTTATTACAAAATACACTTCGTTATACCAACGAAGGTGGGCGTTGTGTCATCAGCTGCGAGTATGCGGATCAGCGGGTGACGGTGAACTGGCAGGATTCGGCACCGGGCGTTCCGGACCACTTGCTGGAACACCTGTTTGAACGCCTGTTTCGCGCTGAAGAATCCCGGAGTCGGGCCAGTGGCGGTGCCGGCCTTGGACTGGCAATCTGTAAAAATATTACCGAGGCGCACGACGGAGAAATTACCGTACATCATTCACCACTTGGCGGGCTTTGGTTTCAGATTACGTTTCCGGCATTATCCTCCAGGTCGCGGTGGTTTAATGACGAAAACCTCAAACAGGCATGACTCAAACAGGTATGATAGTTCTCTAAGTTTAATCACAAGGGGTGGACCGCAACATGGAAGATTCTCTGGTTCTTATTGTTGAAGATGAACCAAAACTGGCGCAACTGCTGGATGATTACCTGAGGCAGGAGGGATATGCAACGCATACGATCGCTGATGGTCTGGACGTTTTACCGTGGATTCAACAGAATAAGCCGATGCTGGTGCTGCTGGACATCATGTTGCCAGGTAAGGACGGCATGGCTATTTGCAAGGAATTAAGGACGTTTTCGAACGTCCCCGTAATTATGGTAACGGCACGGGTGGAAGAAATTGACCGGTTACTTGGGTTGGAACTGGGCGCGGATGATTATATCTGCAAGCCGTTCAGTCCGCGGGAGGTGGTTGCCCGGGTCAAGGCGGTGTTACGCAGGATTCCGGACTTACAGGGAGCGCAAGGCCAGAGCCGGGATGTTTTCAGCATCGACGATGAAAAATACGTGGCCACCTATCGCGATCAGACGTTGGATCTCACTGTCGTGGAATTCCGCTTGTTACAGAAACTGCTTTCCAAGCGCGGCAAGGTGTTTTCCCGTGATCAGTTGCTGGACCAGTTGTACGAGGATCACCGTGTTGTGAACCAGCGTACCATTGATACCCATATCAAGAACCTGCGAAAAAAACTGGATAGCATTGACCCGGAAGAAAACGTTATCCGTTCCGTTTACGGTGTCGGTTATAAAATCGATATCTGATTAACTGACATTACTTCTTATTCACTTCACAATTGTGTCAATATTCCGTCACTATTAAACGTTATTCTAGTTAACAGTAACTTCATCGCAGTTGCTTTGGTTTAGCTGCTTCGGTTTAGCGAAGTGGCAATATGCCATTTTGGCGGGCGATCCCTGTTCAGGGATTGATAATGTCGCCAGCGAAGACCGCACTGTGGTGGAAGCTAGATCTCTCTTCGCTTGGGTGGCGCGATAAAACAGTAAGTATTCCTACCTAAAACGACCCCTCCGTATCGTTTTATCGCGTTGCTCTTTTTTTACATCCCCGGGCAACAATTTTTGGCGACCCAGTTGCACTGTACTGTTGCAGGCAAGCAGGAATCCTTGATTGTCCTGTCTGGCAGTCGCGCTAAGCGCTTTGTAACATGTCGGATTGCAGGACCGGGATACTCGTGTAGACGGGTTCGGTAATTTGTAGTAAAAAACCGCACTAATGTAACGCAGGGTTGCTAGCGACGGCCATTGATGCTGACCAATAAAACTTTTTATTACTTGCTGAGGTTCTCCGCGATTTTTTGCTGGTTCTTCGCGTTGATGATTGCCAGGACTACATTGCAGGCTCAAAGTCAGACCCAGGTTGTATTAAAAGGGATGATTGTGGGTATTGGTATCTGGAGCGGTTTGGCATTGCTGCAGCGCAAACGTCACGTCATGTATTTTGTGCTGGGGCTTTGCTTCTATGCGATTTACGGAAGCCTGGTGTGGCTGTATACCAATTTGGTATTACCATTGTATTATGGCCAGAATTATTCCATTGAGCTGTACGAGGTGCTGAGTTTTATTTATATCGGTTGCGGTTCAGTGATCATCTGGTTTCTGCTGCAACGGGAAAGCCGTGACAGACTGAATCGTTAAAGTTGCGGTCGCACCATAGTGCTACGGCTACAGGTTTGTTCTATCAACTACTTTGCATTTTTGCAAACCGTTTATCCCAGTTTTTGAAGCGCTCTCGACAGTACTTCAACAGGGATTCATAACTGTCAAAGAACAATTCGAAGTCATCTTCCGCCGGTGCGTCGAACTCACAGTAATCATTATCGTGTTCGCGGCACACCATGGGCCGGCTCTCATAAATACCGCAACGGCCATCGGGCTGCAGGAATTTGCATTTTCTGTTGACCAGTAAATACCAGTCACCCTCGTCCTTGTAAATCTGCACGTCATGGTGAGCGGTTTGCCACAGTAAATGATCAAAATCCTGTATGGAACGGGGCGTGTCGATTTCCTGGGTAATATAGGTGCAGCACAAAGAGCCGGTGCAAAAGTCGCACTTGTTTTCCGGTGTTATCTCTACTTTCACATCCAAT
>JASFMT010000016.1:0-20115 GCA_050117455.1 Gammaproteobacteria bacterium
CGGACCCGGAGTTGTCCGACTCTACCTACATTGAACCCGTCACCTGGGAAGTCGTGGAACGGATTATCGAAAAGGAACGCCCGGACGCGTTGCTGCCCACCATGGGCGGCCAGACCGCGTTGAACTGCGCCCTGGATCTGGCCATGCACGGCGTGCTGGAAAAATATAACGTGGAAATGATCGGCGCATCACGCGATGCCATCGACAAGGCGGAAGACCGGGACCGTTTCCGTAACGCCATGAATAACATTGGCCTGGAAACACCCGTTTCCGATGTTGCCCACAGCATGGAAGAAGCGTACGAGGTGCAACAGAAGGTCGGCTTTCCCACCATTATTCGGCCTTCCTTTACACTGGGCGGCAGCGGTGGCGGTATTGCCTATAACCGCGAGGAGTTCGAAGAGATTTGCGAGCGCGGTCTCGACCTGTCTTATACCAATGAGTTGTTAATTGAAGAGTCGGTACTGGGCTGGAAAGAATACGAAATGGAAGTGGTGCGCGACCACAAGGACAACTGCATCATTATATGTTCCATTGAAAACTTTGATGCCATGGGCGTGCATACCGGTGACTCCATCACGGTAGCACCGGCGCAAACGTTAACGGACAAAGAATACCAGATTATGCGTGACGCCTCGCTGGCGGTATTGCGCGAGATTGGTGTCGATACCGGTGGGTCTAATGTGCAGTTTGCCATTAATCCGGAAAACGGCCGCATGATCATTATCGAAATGAATCCCCGCGTATCGCGCTCTTCCGCACTGGCTTCCAAGGCCACCGGTTTTCCTATTGCAAAAGTGGCCGCCAAGCTGGCAGTGGGTTATACCCTGGATGAACTGCAAAATGAAATCACCGGCGGTGCCACGCCGGCCTCGTTTGAGCCTAGCATTGATTATGTGGTTACCAAGATTCCCCGTTTCACTTTTGAAAAGTTCGCTGACGCCAAGCCGGTATTAAGCACCCAGATGAAATCCGTGGGCGAGGTCATGGCCATTGGCCGCACTTTCCAGGAATCCCTGCAAAAAGCGCTGCGTGGCCTGGAAACGGGCATCGATGGGTTAAATGAAGTGCTCGATCCCGAGGAAGAGGATGTCAAGGACCGCCTGCGGCACGAATTGCGCACCCCGGGCCCTGACCGTATTCGTTATATTGCCGATGCATTTCGCCAGGGCATGTCACTGGAAGAGGTTCAGGACGATACCAAAATCGACCCGTGGTTTTTGATCCAGATTGAAGAACTCGTTGACCTGGAAAAACAGGTAACGGGCAGTGATCTCAAGTCGTTGACCGCCGATGACGTTTTCAGGTTAAAGCGCAAAGGTTTTTCCGATGCAAGGCTGGCGCATTTATTGGGCGTCTCCGAAAAAGCCTTTCGTGCTACCCGCCATGAAATGGGCATACGGCCGGTTTATAAACGGGTGGATACCTGTGCCGCGGAGTTTGCAACCAGTACGGCATACATGTATTCCACCTATGAAAAGGAATGTGAAGCAGAACCCTCGCAGCGTGAAAAAATCATGGTGCTGGGCGGCGGCCCCAACCGTATTGGACAGGGTATCGAGTTTGACTATTGTTGCGTGCACGCCGCTTTCGCGATGGCCGAGGACGGTTACGAAACCATTATGGTCAACTGCAACCCGGAAACGGTGTCAACAGACTATGACACCTCAGACCGCTTGTACTTTGAACCGCTGACTCTCGAAGACGTGCTCGAGCTGGTGGAACTGGAAAAACCCAAAGGTATCATCGTGCAATACGGCGGACAAACGCCGTTGAAACTGGCCCGCGACCTGGAAGCCGAAGGCGCGCCGATTATCGGTACGACACCTGATTCCATTGATCTGGCCGAAGACCGTGAGCGGTTTCAGAAAATGCTGCAGAAGTTAAAACTGTTGCAGCCGCCTAACTGCACGGCAACTACCATGGAAGAGGCGGTACGGTTGGCCAACGAACTGGGTTATCCACTGGTGGTGAGACCTTCCTATGTGCTGGGTGGCCGCGCCATGGAAATCGTCTACAAGGAATCGGAACTACGGCGTTACATGGATACCGCCGTCAGCGTATCAAATGACTCACCGGTATTGCTGGATCGTTTCCTGGATGATGCCATTGAAGTGGATGTTGATGCGGTGAGTGACGGTGACAAGGTATTGACCGGCGGCATCATGGAACACATTGAACGCGCCGGTGTGCATTCGGGTGACTCGGCCTGTTCACTACCGCCCTATAGTTTGCCGGAACACATCCAGCAGGAGCTGCGGGTGCAGGCCCAGAAAATGGCCCGGGAATTAAACGTGGTGGGATTGATGAACGCCCAGTTCGCGGTAAAGGGCGAGGACATCTATATCATAGAAGTGAATCCCCGCGCGTCACGCACCGTACCATTTGTATCCAAGGCGACCGGGATACCGCTGGCCAAGGTTGCGGCACGTTGCATGGCCGGTAAAACCCTGGACGAGCAGGGCATTACCACCGAAGTGATTCCCCATTACTTTTCCGTAAAAGAAGCGGTATTTCCCTTCAACAAGTTTCCGTTCAGTGATCCGATACTGGGCCCGGAAATGAAATCCACCGGCGAGGTGATGGGGGTCGGTAAAACTTTTCCACAGGCCTTTGCCAAGGCGCAACTGGGGGCGGGGGTTGTATTCCCCAAATCCGGACGTACCTTTATCAGTGTCCGCGACGCGGACAAGGCGTCCGCCGTCGACGTGGCAAAACAGGTCCTGGAACTGGGCTTTGAAATCGTGGCCACATCGGGTACGGCGAAAGCGTTGGAGGATGCAGGCATAGCCTGTACACCGGTTTACAAGGTCGGTGAAGGTCGTCCCCATATTGTTGATATGATCAAAAACCATGAAATACAATTTATAATCAACACCACGGAAGGCAGAAAAGCCATCGCTGATTCCCGGACCATTCGCAGCAACGCTTTACAACATAAAGTCATGTACGCAACGACGATTGCGGGTGCCCGGGCGACCTGTCGGGCGATGTTGCAGGAAGATCCTTCATTGATAAATCGTTTGCAGGATTTACATCAGGAGTTAACATCATGACGAAAAAGGTACCCATCACCGCCCGCGGCGCAGAACAACTGCGCGCTGAGCTGGAGGAACTGAAGAAAGTTTCCCGGCCCAGGGTCATCGAAGCTATTGCCGAAGCGCGCGCTCATGGAGACCTCAAGGAAAACGCCGAATATCATGCAGCCCGCGAGCAACAAAGTTTTATTGAAGGCCGTATTGCAGATATCAACGGTAAACTCGGTAATGCACAGATTATTGACGTGACCAAGCTGGAACCCACTGGCAAAGTCGTATTTGGTGCTACGGTGGATCTGGTTGACGAAGAGAGCGGTGACGAAATTACTTACCAGATTGTTGGTGAAGACGAAGCCGACATTAAAAAAGGACTGGTTTCCATTACTTCGCCCATTGCCCGGGCCTTGATCGGTAAGGAAGAAGGTGATGTTGCCGTTGTTGAAGCGCCGGGGGGTAAGAAAAACTATGAGATCGTTGAGGTGAAGTACATCTGAACCCAGTACGTTACGATGGTTAGAGGTGAATTTATATCTCGTCCACAACGCATTTCCATCATTAATCATTCGCTGGCAGCACCACAATCACCAGGTTGGTTAAGCGCGAGAAAAAGGAATAACCATGCAATTTTTAGTGGCCGGTGAGCGCGTGTTATTGACGCTGTGGGTTGGTGGATTGTGGGCTGTTGGCTACATTGCCGCGCCTGTGTTATTCGCCATGCTCAATGACCGGCAACTGGCAGGATCGCTCGCCGGACAAATGTTTCATATTATCAGCTATATCGGCCTGTTCTGTGGCGCACTGCTGTTGGCCAGCCTGCTGAAACGTATCGGTCTGCAATGGCGGGTCTGGATCATTATCGCTATGTTATTGCTGGTAGCGACTGGTGAATTTGTACTGCAACCCATGATGGAGTCGCTAAAACTGCAGGGCCTGGTGGAAGGTAGCGCACAACGGCAACAGTTTGGCATGTTGCACGGCATTGCGTCGCTTATGTATCTGATTGAAAGCCTGCTGGGTTTGAGCCTGGTTATATTCGGGCTGGATGCCAGTCGCGGAAACGCGAGCAGATAAACTACTTAAAAATATCAACGCAAAGAAGCCAGGGCGCAAAGACCGCGCCAGTTAAAGATAAAGAATAACGTTCGGGCAAATACACCGACATTATATATTCCTGATTTTCCTTTGCGTCCTTGCGCTTTCGCGTTAGAGTTTTAAAGATTGCGCTTTGCTGACGACCCGGATGTATTCAGGGCTGTTTTAGTCTTTGGGAAGTTGAAGGACCGGTTCTTTGGCGGGGCGGTAAAATATGGCGACATGACCAATCGTATTGACGCATTGCGCATGTACCGCATCGCAAATAGTATCAATCATGGCTTGTTGTTCATCACGGGTTCCGGTGTTTAGACGCACCTTCATTAGCTCATGATGTTCTATACTGCTGTCAATTTCACTAATGACGCTTTCCGTGACACCGGCCGCGCCGACAATCACGACAGGTTTGAGTTTATGGGCACGGGCCTTAAGGAATTTTTTTTGTTTCGCTGAAAGAGGCATAAATTAATCGCAACGTAATGAATGATATTAATGATAATCCTAAATCCGGTTTCCAGGTTGGGCCCAGCCCCTTAAATGCGGTCAAGCTGGAGCTGGCGATCATTATCGTCATCGGCCTGGTGTTCTGGATTGCGCTGGATTCTATCACATCAAATGATGTTGCCCAGATCGGATTGTTGTTTTTGTTTGGTATTGTTTCAGCTGCCTGGTTGGTGTTGCGAACCCGTCACCTGGCGCGGCGTGCCGCAAAGAGTCATAACGAATAATCGTCACCTGTTGCCATGGCCGGAAAAAAACGCTCCTCACGCAGTAAAACCAGTAACCAGTGGCTGAAAGCGCATTTCGATGATACCTATGTCAAACAGGCTCAGAAGCAGGGTTACCGGTCGCGGGCGGTATTCAAGTTGCTGGAAATCCAGCAAAAAGACCATATATTCAGCAAGGGAATGGCGGTGATTGACCTGGGGGCTGCCCCCGGCGGCTGGTCGCAGGTGGCCAGCGAGCTGGTCGGCTCGACGGGGATTGTCATCGCAACGGACATACTGCCGATGGACCCTGTGCCCCATGTGGAATTTGTACAGGGAGATTTCACGGAACCAACTATTTATAACAAGCTCTTAGAGGTAATAGGGGACCGGAAGGTCGAGCTTGTAATGTCAGATATGGCCCCCAATATAAGTGGTATGAAAGCGGTGGATCAGCCGCGCGCCATGTATATGGCGGAACTGGCCCTTGATCTGGCTCAGAATGTGCTTTGTCATAATGGTAACTTTCTGGTCAAAGTATTTCAGGGTGAAGGATTTGACAGTTATTTCAAGACGTTACGAAGTGAATTTAACAAAGTAATCACCAGGAAACCGAAAGCCTCCAAACCCAGTTCCCGAGAGGTATATTTATTAGCCAGGGGTTTTCTAAAATAGGTCAACAGGTTGATGGAAATACCCCTGTCCTTTGGTGGGGTGACAAAATTGTGTTTCAAGGTAAGATAAGGTAAAAACGAAACAGCTGTATAACAAGGTGAGGCTAGAATATTGAACGACTTAGCGAAAAATCTTCTTCTCTGGATTGTCATTGCCATTGTGCTGGTGTCGGTGTTTAACAACTTCAGCCCGCCACGAGCACCCGCGTCAAATATCAGCTATTCCGAATTCATCAGCAAGGTAAAGGGCGGTGAAGTAGCTGAGGTCCTTATCGAAGGGCGCAGTATTCACGGCCGGACCGTGAGCAACGAGAATTTCAAGACCTATAGTCCAGGAGACCCCAAACTGGTGGATGATTTGTTGAGCAGTAACGTGCAGATCAAGGCCAAGCCGCCGGAGCAGCAAGGGGTGTTGATGCAGGTGTTTATTTCCTGGTTCCCCATGTTATTGCTGATTGCCGTGTGGATCTTTTTCATGCGCCAGATGCAGGGCGGTGGCGCTGGCCGTGGCGCCATGTCGTTTGGTAAATCCAAGGCACGCATGTTAGGCGAGGACCAGGTGAAGGTTACCTTTGCCGACGTGGCAGGTGTGGAAGAAGCCAAAGACGAAGTCGCCGAGCTGGTGGAATTCCTGCGCGATCCGGGCAAATTCCAGAAACTGGGCGGAAAGATCCCCCGTGGCGTGTTAATGGTGGGCTCGCCCGGTACCGGGAAGACCCTATTGGCGAAAGCCATTGCCGGTGAAGCCAAAGTACCTTTCTTTACCATTTCCGGTTCCGACTTTGTGGAAATGTTCGTGGGTGTTGGTGCATCACGGGTGCGCGACATGTTCGAACAAGCCAAAAAGCATGCGCCGTGTATTATTTTTATCGACGAGATTGACGCTGTCGGCCGTCATCGTGGCGCCGGTTTAGGCGGTGGTCATGACGAGCGCGAACAGACGTTGAACCAGTTACTGGTGGAAATGGACGGCTTTGAAGGTAACGAAGGTGTAATTGTCATCGCCGCGACCAACCGTCCCGATGTGCTTGACCCGGCCTTGTTACGCCCCGGCCGTTTTGACCGTCAGGTTGTCGTGCCGTTACCTGATGTGCGGGGGCGCGAACATATCCTGCGCGTGCACATGCGCAAGGTGCCCATTGCCGATGACGTCAAACCAAACATTATTGCACGCGGCACGCCGGGATTTTCCGGCGCCGACCTGGCGAACCTGGTGAACGAAGCGGCGTTGTTCGCGGCACGGGCAAATCAGCGCCTGGTGAGCATGTCCCATTTTGAGCAGGCCAAGGACAAAATCATGATGGGGGCAGAACGCAAGTCCATGGTGATGAGCGAAGACGAGAAAAAGCTCACTGCCTATCATGAAGCCGGGCATGCCATTGTCGGCTTGAACGTGCCAGCGCACGATCCGGTGTATAAAGTGACCATCATTCCGCGCGGGCGTGCATTGGGTGTCACCATGTTCCTGCCGGAAGAAGACCGTTACAGCTACAGTAAACAAAGGCTGGAAAGCCAGATTTCCAGTATGTTCGGTGGCCGGATTGCGGAAGAAATTATCTTCGGTAAAGATAGTGTGACAACCGGAGCCAGTAATGATATCCAGCGCGCCACTGAGATTGCCCGTAATATGGTTACCAAGTGGGGCCTGTCGGAAAAATTGGGTCCGCTGACTTACGGTGAGGATGAAGGTGAAGTGTTCCTGGGACACTCGGTGACGCAACACACTAATATTTCCGGCGCCACCGCGAAGTTGATCGATGAGGAAATACGCAGCTTTATCGACAAGAACTATGAACGTGCCGAGCAGATTCTACATAAGGATATCGACAAACTACATATGATGGCGCAAGCGCTGATCAAGTACGAGACCATCGATACGGATCAGATCAAGGATATCATGAATGGTAAGCCGCCACGGCCGCCGGAAGGCTGGAATGAACCGCCGCCAGCAGGGCCTGCCGGGCAGGAGGAAGAGGACAAAAAGGACGCCAAGAGCCGCAAAGGTAAGCCCGATGGTGCCATCGGTGGTCCGGCGGGCGAGCATTAATCGTTTGCGTATTGGTTGTCGTATCGTTGTTACGATTCGCGCATACCTAGCAGATGTAATTGCCAATGGCAAAGGTTTTACAATGCGGTAATAAACGACTAGACCTGACCAGCCCCTGTATCATGGGCATTTTGAACACAACCCCCGATTCTTTCTCAGACGGGGGTTTGCTTTTTGCGGCGGAAAAAGTTTCTGTGCAAAAAGCAATGCAACAGGCTGGAGGCATGATACAGGCTGGTGCAAAAATACTGGATATTGGCGGCGAATCCACCCGACCCGGTGCGCAAGCTGTGGCGCTGGACGAAGAACGTCAGCGCGTTATACCCATTGTTAAAGCCATTAAAGAACAATTTCCCCAGGTCGTTATATCCGTTGATACCAGTAAGCCGGAGTTAATGGCCGATGCCATCGAAGCGGGTTGCGACATTATTAATGATGTTAATGCATTGCGGACACCCGGCGCATTAGAGGTTTGTTCGAATAGCAATGTTGCAGTGGGATTGATGCATATGCAGGGCGAACCGCGCACCATGCAACAAAATCCCCACTATAATGATGTTGTTCAGGATGTTTTTGACTTTTTACAGCAACGCGTAAATGCATGCCTGGAAGCGGGGATCGTGGCGGATCGTATGATTGTTGATCCTGGTTTTGGTTTTGGTAAATCTGTCGAACATAACTTACTATTAATTAAACACCTGGCGAATTTTAAAGAGCTGGGCACAGCATTGTTAGTGGGTGTTTCGCGTAAATCCATGATTGGTAAATTGCTGGATAAACCGGTCGACCAGCGAGTCATTGGCAGTGTCGTGCTGGCGACGCTGGCGTTGGCAAACGGAGCTGATATTGTTCGCGTCCATGATGTGGAAGCCACCATGGATGCTGTTAAACTGACATCAGCAGTGGAAACTGTCTAGCGCAGGACAACATAGTATGACAAAAAAATATTTTGGAACCGATGGAATTCGAGGTCGTGTGGGTGAGGGTGTCATCACGCCGACCTTTATTATGAAACTGGGATGGGCTGTAGGCCGCGTGCTTGGCGGTGACAACAATGGTCACAATAATGGGCGTAATAAAGTACTGATTGGCAAGGACACCCGGATATCGGGTTACATGTTCGAATCAGCTTTAGAAGCGGGATTGTCCGCGGCGGGGGTGGATATTTATCTATTGGGCCCCATGCCCACGCCGGGCATTGCCTATCTCACTCGAACATTGCATGCCCAGGCCGGTATCGTGATCAGTGCATCCCACAATCCCTATGATGACAACGGTATCAAGTTTTTCTCGGCTGAAGGCACTAAATTATCGGATGACATTGAACTGGCCATTGAAGCGGAGCTGGATAAAGAGTTTACCTGTGTTGATTCCGCTGATCTCGGTAAAGCAGAGCGTGTGGACGATGCATCCGGCCGCTACATCGAGTTCTGCAAAAGTACCGTACCGCTGGGGCTCAGTCTGAAAGGAATGAACATTGTACTGGATTGCGCGCACGGTGCGACCTATCAGGTCGCACCGTGCGTGTTTGAAGAATTGGGCGCTACGGTTACCACCATTGGGACGTCACCCAATGGATTAAACATCAATGACGATTATGGCAGTACCCATCCCGCTAACCTGCAACAAGCGGTGGTGGATCGAGGTGCGGATCTAGGGATTGCATTGGACGGTGACGGTGATCGCGTCTTGATGATTGATCACAAAGGCGAATTAGTGGACGGCGACGAGTTGCTGTTTATTATTGCGCGTTCCCGGTTTAATGACGATGAATTGAACGGTGGCGTGGTCGGAACCGTTATGAGTAACCTGGGTCTGGAAGTGGCGCTGGGCGATGCGGGCATAGCCTTTAAACGCGCCAAGGTAGGCGACCGTTATGTCATGGAGCTATTGAAAGAAGATGGATGGTGTGTTGGTGGTGAAGGGTCGGGTCATATTATTTGCCTGGATCGAACCACCACTGGCGACGGTATCGTGTCGGCATTACAGGTGTTATACGCGATGCACAAATCAGGGCAATCCCTGTCTGAGATAAAATCGGGTATGCAGAAGTTTCCCCAACGTTTATTAAATGTTCGGATCAGCTCAACGGTGGATATCAATAATTCACCCACAATCCAGTCAGCAGTTGCTGATGCTGAACAAACACTTGGCCAGCGCGGGCGGGTGCTGCTGCGGCCTTCGGGTACGGAGCCGTTGGTGCGTGTTATGGTCGAGGGTGAAGATGAGCGCGAAGTTCAGCAAATCGCGGAACGTCTGGCCCAGGTGGTGGAGCGGGAGTTTGCGGCTGCCTGATTGCGCGATAACCTCGCGGTTTTCTCAATAACTGACATTACAGGGCAGGACTGATGTGATCCTGGGTTGTCACATACGGTTTTTCCGGTAACACGCCAACTGTCCGTCTACATTGATTTTTTCGACGCCAGCAGTTAAGCTTCGTGGCCGTTTTTCAAGAATTTGAGGGTATATCATGCGGCAACCACTCGTGGCAGGCAATTGGAAAATGAACGGTTCCTTACAGCAAAACAAAGACTTGCTGGAGGGTATCCTGGGAGGCGTAAAGGACGTTAAAAAGGCAGAGATCGCGGTCTGTTCGCCTTTTGTTTATATTCCACAAGTGGCTGATTTTCTTAAAGATAGCTCCGTCAGCTATGGGGCGCAAAACGTCAGTGAGTTCGATGCGGGTGCCTACACGGGTGAAGTCTCCGCACCCATGCTGAAGGAATTTGGTTGTAAATATGCCATTGTCGGTCATTCGGAACGGCGCGCAATCTTTAAGGAATCCAGTCAGCAGGTTGCCGATAAATTTGTGATGGCGCAAAAATCCGGCCTGCGTCCCATCCTTTGCGTTGGGGAGCTGCTCGAAGATCGGGAAGCCGGTAAAACCGAAGCCGTGGTGGCGGAACAGCTGGACGCCGTGATTGCCACCGCAGGAATTGACGCCTTGAAAGAGGCCGTGATTGCCTACGAACCCGTGTGGGCCATTGGTACTGGTAAAACCGCTACACCGCAGCAGGCTCAGGAAGTTCATGCTTTTATTCGTCAGCGTCTGGCGGATCAAAACGCGCAAGTGGCTGAAGTTGTGCAAATTCTCTATGGTGGCAGCGTCAAACCGGACAATGCCAGGGACCTGTTCGGCCAGGATGACATTGACGGTGGGTTAATCGGTGGCGCGTCCCTGGATGCGGCGGGATTTCTCTCCATCGGTTGCGCTGCGAATTAACCATCCGACAGGATTAACGGGTATAAAACCCACATTTATTTCCTCCTATTCAATTGAATTAATTAAGGTGCTGCTGTTATGGCAACGACGATATTAACAGTTATACATATGCTGGCCGCTTTTGGGATAATCGGCACGGTACTCATACAGCATGGCAAAGGTGCCGATGCCGGCGCTGCTTTTGGTGCAGGTGCGGCCGGTGGCGCGTCAGGATCGGTTTTTGGTGCACAAGGATCGAGCAACTTTCTGTCTCGCAGTACAGCAGTATTAGCAACCACATTCTTTGTCACCAGTTTGTCATTGGCTTATTTATCCAAAGGGCCGGAAGAACCGACCAGTGTCCTGGATCGCACCCAGCAACAACAGACCGAACAGGCACCCGCTACCGATGAAGTGCCAACAGTACCGCCTATGGATTCAGCGCCCTCGAATAGCGAAGGCAGTCAAAAATCTGACGTCCCGGATTTACCGCAAAGTGGTATGACGGGTGGCAGTAGTAGTAGCGCTGACGCGGGTGGAACATCTGCCGCGACGCAAAATACGCCTGACACGCCCCAGGATGTACCAGCGCCGCCGGGTGGTGCTAACAATTAATCTAATTAGCGACCATTGGCGCATTGTAACGATATAACCGCCAGGCCGTATTACCAGTGTTTTATGATTTACTAATACACATGCCGATGTGGTGGAATTGGTAGACACGCTGTCTTGAGGGGGCAGTGGCGCAAGCCGTGCCGGTTCGACTCCGGCCATCGGCACCATATTTATTCACATATTTATTCATAAGTACCACCTAAATACTTTCGTGTCGTGATGGCGCTCGTTTCGACAATCTGTTTTTCCTGCCTCAATACGTCTCCGTCGTGAAAGCCGCTTCAGTAATTTATCCATTTGAATAATAGAATAAGTAATGGACTAAGCGCTGTTGTTATTAAATTGTATATAACCATCAGTTGATATTCATCGGCTACAAATCCATCGCGTCGTAAAAACCTTACACATTACGCAAGCAAACCCCGTGAACGATAACGCTCGAATCGCTGTCTAAAAACAGTAAGTAATTCTGATAGTTATTGGATTTTCGTGGTTTATCGCGTCTTGACAACCATCTGAAGAGTAGCCTAGACTCGTCAACTGCTTAACGCTTAACAGTTAAATGACCCGTAATTTCAAGGCGCGAAACATGGAACGCATTGCTAATCGTTTCGCAAGTGGTTACTTTTGTTAACCGTTTATGTATTATCTGTTCGCTTGTTGACTTGTTGGAGGGCGATTTGGGCGGACCTTACTTATGAACGTAAGAGTAAGAGCGAGTCTGGAAAACATTAGTCAGCCGAGATGAAAATCGAATAGTTAATAAGAAAGAATGCGATCCTGTCTGATGTTATGTTGAGCACTGGTGGCAGATTGCAACGATAAAATAAAATAAGATTCTAATACATATATGTGGGAGGGTGGCACACTTGCGCGAACCGGCGTTGGTGTATTCACGTCAATCAATACGCTTCACAAAGTAACCAAGAGACTAATAACAATAAAGAGACCGGGATGGGGTCACAACCTTTATGCTTGAAAATTATTTACCAATTCTTATCTTTCTTGGCCTGGGAGTTACCTTTGGTGTCGTACCCATTGCGTTAAGCTATTTCATTGCTCCCAAAAAACCCTATGGCGAAAAACTATCGCCATACGAATGTGGCTTTGAAGCATTTGAAGATTCCCGTATGAAATTTGACGTGCGGTTCTATCTGGTCGCGATACTTTTTATTATTTTTGATTTAGAGATTGCGTTTCTATTTCCGTGGGCGGTTGTGTTGGGTGAAATTGGCTGGTTTGGATTTAACGCAATGGCGGTGTTCCTGGGCATACTGGTAATCGGTTTTATTTATGAGTGGAAGAAAGGAGCCCTGGAATGGGAATAGAAGGCGTCCTGGAAAAAGGTTTTGTAACCACCTCAGCCGATAAAGTTATTAACTGGGCGCGGACGGGATCGCTCTGGCCAATGACATTTGGTCTTGCCTGTTGCGCCGTGGAAATGATGCATGCGGGTGCGGCGCGTTACGACCTTGACCGTTTTGGTATCGTATTTCGGCCCAGTCCCCGGCAGTCCGATTTAATGATCGTGGCGGGTACACTGGTCAACAAAATGGCGCCGGCACTGCGCAAGGTTTATGACCAGATGTCTGAGCCGCGTTGGGTGATCTCCATGGGATCATGCGCCAATGGCGGGGGATATTACCATTATTCTTATTCCGTCGTTCGAGGTTGTGATCGTATTGTTCCGGTGGATGTTTATGTGCCCGGATGCCCACCTACCGCGGAAGCTCTCCTGTATGGCATTATCCAGCTCCAGAAAAAAATAAGACGGACTAATACCATCGCCCGGTAACCGTCACCGTAGAACCACGCATCGAGAATGGATTTATGAGTAACGAAAGTAAAATACCGCTAGCTGAACGCGTCACCAGGCGGTTTACTAATGCTGTCGACGTCAAAGATGCCTTTGGTGAGGTGACGATGGCCGTTCCAGCAGACGATATCGTTAGTGTGTGTCGTGCGTTGCACGATGAAGCAGAATTTGCATTCACTGAACTCATCGATGTGTGCGGTGTTGATTATCTTTCTTACGGCGATGTTGAATGGGAAACCACGGAAGCGACTGGACATGGATTCAGCCGTGGTGTAACGCGCATGCTGGACGGGACTCCGCCACCGGGTAAAAGCGGTCCCAATGCTACCACGCAACGATTCGCTGTCGTATACCATTTACTCTCCATTACCAATAACGAACGCATTCGAATCAAAGCCTATCTGCCTAATGACAAGCCGGTTATCGACACCGTTGTGACTATCTGGGCGTCCGCCAACTGGTACGAGCGTGAGGCTTTTGATTTATACGGGATACTGTTCAAGGGACATCCCGACCTGCGTCGTATATTGACAGACTACGGATTTATCGGTCATCCGTTCCGCAAGGATTTCCCGCTTATTGGTCATGTGGAAATGCGATATGACAACGATAAACAGCGGGTTGTTTACGAACCGGTCAGTATCGAGCCGCGTACTCTGGTTCCCAAGGTGAAACGTAGCGACCATCGCTATCTTGATCTGGAAACCGAGGGGGAAGCATAGTGGCGGAAATACGTAACTACACCATTAACTTTGGTCCACAGCATCCCTCTGCCCATGGTGTACTGCGCCTGGTGCTGGAACTGGATGGTGAAACGGTAGAGCGAGCGGATCCCCATATTGGCCTTTTGCACCGGGCCACCGAAAAACTGGCGGAGTCCAAGCCCTATAACCAAAGCATTCCATACATGGATCGGCTCGACTACGTATCCATGATGAGCAACGAACACGGTTACGTGCTGGCGCTTGAAAAATTGTTGGGTATCGAGCCACCCATTCGGGCGCAGTATATCCGTGTTATGTTCGATGAGATTACCCGTATCCTGAACCATCTCATGTGGTTGGGTGCACACGCACTGGATATTGGCGCCATGACCGTGTTCCTGTATGCGTTTCGTGAACGTGAAGACTTGTTTGACGCCTATGAAGCGGTATCGGGTGCGCGCATGCATGCCGCTTATTACCGTCCCGGTGGTGTTTACCGCGACCTGCCGCAGGAAATGCCCAAGTACAAGCCTTCCAAATGGCACACCGAAGCGGAAGTGGAAAAATTCAATACCAACCGGCAAGGGTCGCTGCTGGATTTCATTGAAGATTTTGCCGACCGTTTTCCTGCGTGCGTTGATGATTATGAGACATTGCTCACCGATAATCGCATCTGGAAGCAGCGCACGGTGGGTATCGGCGTAGTGTCCCCGGAACGGGCGCTACAGCTGGGCTTTACCGGACCCATGTTGCGTGGCTCCGGCGTGGAGTGGGATCTGCGTAAAAAGCAGCCCTATGAGGTTTATGATCAACTGGACTTTGATATCCCGGTGGGTGTTAACGGTGATTGTTATGATCGTTACCTGGTGCGCATCGAGGAAATGCGCCAGTCGCAACACATCATCAAGCAATGTATTAAGTGGCTGCGGGAAAATCCCGGACCGGTCATCCTGGAAGACCATAAACTGGTGCCGCCAACCCGTGAGCAAATGAAAGGTGATATGGAATCCTTGATTCATCATTTCAAACTGTTCACCGAAGGTTATACGCTGCCCGAAGGGGAAGTTTATGCGGCGGTGGAACATCCCAAAGGCGAGTTCGGTATTTACCTGGTTTCCGACGGTACTAATAAACCCTACCGCCTGAAAATTCGGGCACCGGGTTATGCGCATTTATCATCGTTGGATGAAATGGCAAAAGGGCACATGCTGGCCGATGTGGTTGCCATTATAGGTACACAGGACGTTGTGTTTGGGGAAATAGATCGATAATGACAACAGACGTAGCAGAACAGCCGACAATGGAAAAACAGCAAGCCGCGCCGGAAAAACTGATTTCGGAACAATCCTATCGCGAAATCGATAAATGGATTGCCAAGTATCCGCCGGAGAACAAACAGGCAGCGGTGATTCCCGCGCTGCATATTGTTCAGGATGCCAATGGCGGTCACTTAACCACGCCGTTAATGGATGAACTGGCGGATTACCTGGAAATGCCCCAGATTGCCGTGTATGAAGTGGCCAGTTTTTATTCCATGTATTCCCAGAAACCGGTGGGTAAACACAAAATCAGTATTTGTACCAATATTTCCTGCATGTTGCGGGGTAGTGAAGACATTGTTAAACACCTGGAAAACAAATTCGGTATCAAGCTGGGCGAAACCACATCGGATGGCAAGTTCACCATTAAGGAAGTGGAATGCCTGGGTGCCTGTGTTGGCGCACCCATGTGCCTGATCGGCCGCGATTACCATGAATATTTAACACCGGAAAAAATTGACGCCATCCTGGAGCAACTGGATTAATTCCCATGGCTAACGAAGTTTGTTTTAGTACATTACACCTGGATCAACCCTGGACGCTTTCCACTTACGAAAAGTCCGGGGGGTACAAGGTGTGGAAAAAAATCTTAAAAGAAAAAACCTCACCGGAAGAAATCATCAGTGAGCTTAAAACATCCGCCTTGCGCGGGCGCGGCGGGGCTGGTTTTCCCACCGGGCTGAAATGGAGCTTTATGCCACGGAATACGCCGGGGCAAAAATATATTGTCTGCAACTCCGATGAAGGAGAACCGGGCACCTGTAAAGACCGCGATATTCTGCGCTATAACCCCCATTCGTTAATAGAGGGCATGGCGATTGCCGGCTATACGATCGGCGCCACTGTGGGTTACAACTATATGCGCGGCGAGTTTTATGAGCCATTCGACCGGTTCGAAGCGGCACTGGAAGAAGCCTATGCCGCCGGGCTGCTGGGTAAAAATGTCCAGGGTTCAGGCGTTGATTTTGACCTGCATTCCCATATCGGTGCCGGTGCCTATATATGTGGCGAAGAGACCGCATTGCTGGAGTCGTTGGAGGGTAAAAAAGGCCAGCCTCGTTTTAAACCACCATTTCCAGCCAGCTATGGATTATTTGGCAGGCCAACAACAATTAATAATACCGAAACACTGGCGTCCGTGCCTTATATCCTGGAAAAGGGCGGTCAGTGGTTTGCTGATCTGGGTAAACCCAACAACGGTGGTTCCAAGATATTTTGCATGACCGGTCACGTTAATAAACCGGGCAACTATGAAGTGCCCATGGGGACGCCATTTGCGGAATTGCTGGACATGGCTGGCGGGGTTCTCGATGGTAATAAATTAAAGGCGGTTATACCCGGTGGATCATCGACACCGGTATTGCCAGCGCAAGCGGCCATGGAAATGGATATGGATTACGACTCCATTGCCAAGGCGGGTTCTATGCTGGGCGCGGGTTCGGTGATCGTTTTGGATGAAACCACCTGCATGGTAAATGCGCTGGCGCGGCTGGCATACTTTTATTACGAAGAATCCTGCGGTCAATGCACACCGTGCCGTGAAGGTACCGGCTGGTTATCGCGTGTGGTGCGCCGCATTGAAGATGGCAAGGGCCGGCAGGAGGACCTGGACTTGCTGGTGGATGTGGCCAATAAGATCGGCGGTCGGACCATTTGCGGACTGGGTGATGCGGCGGCGATGCCGGTGACCAGTTTTGTGAAGCATTTTCGCGATGAGTTTCAATACCACATCGACCATAAACGTTGTATGGACGGTACTAAATAAACCCGCGGGTTGACGAATTATCAATTGATTTATAGTGGCAGGGACAAGAAGTCATAATGGCAAGCATCGAAATTGACGGCAAAAAAATCGAAGCGCGTGATGGCTCCATGGTCATCGAAGCGGCAGATGACGCGGGTATCTATATTCCGCGGTTTTGTTATCACAAGAAATTATCCATTGCCGCCAATTGCCGTATGTGTCTGGTGGAGGTAGAGAAGGCCGCCAAACCACTGCCGGCCTGCGCAACGCCCGTTACCGACGGTATGAAAATTTTCACCAAGTCACCCAAGGCGGTGGATGCGCAAAAAGGCGTGATGGAATTTCTATTGATCAATCATCCGCTGGATTGTCCCATCTGCGACCAGGGTGGTGAGTGTGAATTACAGGATATTGCCATGGGCTACGGCAATGACGTGTCAAAATTCGCCGAGAAAAAGCGCGTCGTGCAGGACAAGGACCTGGGACCACTCATTGCCACTGACATGACCCGCTGTATTCATTGTACGCGGTGCGTGCGTTTTGGCGAGGAAATTGCCGGCATTCGCGAACTGGGGGCCACCGGCCGCGGTGAACACACCGAAATAGGCACTTATATTACCCGTAATGTCACTTCAGAAATGTCGGGTAATGTCATCGATCTTTGTCCCGTTGGCGCGTTGACCTCAAAACCCTTTCGTTTTTCCGCCCGTGCCTGGGAACTTATTGAACGTGACGCCGTGGCACCTCATGATTGCATTGGATCCAATTTACAGGTGCATATCCGAAATGGCCGCGAAGTGGTGCGCGTGGTACCCAAAGAAAACGAAGCCATTAACGAAACCTGGATATCCGACCGGGACCGTTTCAGTTATGAAGGATTGAACAGCGACGATCGTTTAACGTCACCGCTGGCCAAAGTGGACGGCGAGTGGAAGGAAGTCGATTGGGAAACCGCCTTGCAACTAACTGTTGCCGGTATAAATCGAGTGATCGCGGAAGCTGGCGCCGATAATATTGGCGCATTGGCATCGCCCACCAGCACGCTGGAAGAGCTGTATTTGTTTCAGAAGTTGCTGCGCCAGTTGCGCATTAACAATATTGATCATCGAATTCGTCAAACGGATTTCAGTCATCCCGACGAAGATCCGGTATTTCCCTGGCTGGGACAGGCCATCCAGGATTTGGAGAAAAATGATGCAATCCTGTTGGTAGGCTCCAATATTCGCAAGGACCAGCCCATCGCGGCGCACCGTTTGCGTAAGGCGGCTCACGTGGGCACGCAGGTAATGCATATTAACTCGGTCGATTATGAATTTTACCTTCCGGTAGCCGCCAAAAGTGTTGTGCCGCCCAAAGATTACGCCAGAGAGTTGGCCGCTATTGCCCAGGCATTGCTTAAATTAACCGGCAGTAAGGCGCCGGAAGGTTTTCCGCAACTGGTTAAAGGCGTCAAGGTCAGCGATGCGCATCAACAGATTGCGGAAAAGTTGCATCAGGGTAAACTCACGTCAATCTTGCTAGGACCCCAGGCCCTGAATCATCCCATGGCTTCAACGTTGCGCATGCTGGCGAGTCTCGTGGCATCATTGAGCCAGAGTCAGTTTGGCTATCTGCCCGAAGCGGGTAACAGCGTTGGTGCGTGGCTTACAGGTGCAGTTCCTCACCGTAAAGCCGGTGGTGGCACAGCAGATGAAGCCGGTCTCAATGCACAGGAAATGCTAAGTAAAGGTATGAATGGCTATGTGCTGTTAAATACCGAACCTGATATTGAGGCGGCGCATCCTGCAAAAGCGCGGGATTCTCTGGCCAACGCAGACTTCATCGTGGCGCTGAGCTATTTCGGCAGTGACAATATCAAGCAATATGCGGATGTCATATTGCCCATTGCTCCATTTGCTGAAACGTCGGGTACGTTTATTAACGCCGAAGGATCATGGCAAAGCTTTGGTGGGGTAGTTCCTGCCAAAGGTGATGCACGACCGGCATGGAAAGTATTGCGTGTGTTAGGTAATTTATTCGACTGCGAAGGATTCGAGTATGTTTCCTCGGAGGACGTTTTAAAGGAAATCAAGGATCAGGCCGGCAGTGTCATCGCGGAGAACAACCTTCCATGGCGTTGTCCAGAGCAGATCGGAAAATCCGGCGGTGATGAGCTCGTGCGCATCCCGGAAATGCAAATGTATACCTGGGACAGTTTGCAGCGACGTGCACAAGCGTTGCAGGCAACGTTTGACGCCGATGTGGCAGCCATCCGGGTTAACCAAAAAGTTGCCAGTAAAATAGGTATTAAAGACGGTGCCAAAGCCATCGCTACCCAAAATGGTGCGAAAGTTACCCTGCCGGTCATCATCGATGATCAAATTGCTGACCACAGCGTGTTGATCCATGGTGGACTGCAGGAAAGCGCCGATTTGCAGGCGGATTTGATACCTGTAACAATAACGCCGGTTTCATAGACTGAAACCGTATTAACGTCAACATTTAGAATTACAACAAATTAACAGAATAATAATATTACGACAGGGACTCTCGGAGTAATGATTGAATTTATCGAACAATCACTGAGTTGGTTACCAGAGAGCATGGTACCGCTGGTCATTATAAATTTGAAAATAATGGCCATCATAGTCCCGTTGATGCTGGCTGTGGCTTACCTGACGCTGGCCGAACGCAAGGTTATCGGTTATATCCAGGCCCGTATCGGGCCGAACCGTGTGGGCCCTCGCGGATTGTTGCAGCCCATTGCCGACGGCCTGAAGCTGTTAATGAAGGAAGTGATTTTACCCACCAACGCTAATCGGTTCCTGTTTCTTCTGGGTCCCGTATTGACATTAGCGCCGGCACTGGCTGCCTGGGCGGTTATTCCATTTGATGATGGCATGGTGCTGGCGGACATTAATGCCGGCCTGTTATTTATACTGGCAATGACTTCGATGGGTGTATACGGGGTCATTATCGCGGGTTGGGCTTCGAATTCGAAATACGCATTTCTGGGTGCGCTGCGTTCCGCCGCGCAGATCGTATCCTATGAAATTGCCATGGGCTTCGCCATCGTTGGTGTGTTGTTGGCAGGCGGTAGTCTGAATATCAGTACCATTGTCGCAGCACAGGAAGGCAGCTTTATTCACTGGTTCTGGTTGCCGCTTTTGCCGTTATT
>JASFMT010000017.1:0-19189 GCA_050117455.1 Gammaproteobacteria bacterium
CGCCTTCACCGGTACCCACGACATTGCCGCCGATGGCAACGTCTACGTGTTGAATGTGGCTTATAATGTCCCCGTTCCGTGGTCCGGGGTAAAACTACTGACTTGCTACAACGACTATAGTGTTCTGGCTAAAGACAATACCAATTTCGCCAACTCCTATCTGAACACATCCGGCTGCCTCGTCAACATCGGCCCCACCTATACTTACATTGATATTATACGAGCTCGTAATATGGTTTTTTTCGACGATGGTTCATTGGCCGGTGGTGGTTCCGATGACTGGCATACGCGCTTTAACATTAATTTTGGCATTTATTGGTGACGTGACAATGACTGTTCCACAACTGAAAAGCTTAGCGAGCAAAAAATGGAGCTACCTGTGTATGCTGCTACTATGTTCGCAATCAATAGCCGCCGCGGAAGAACCGTTAACCTTTGTAACCTGGGGTGGCGCCTACACCCGTAGTCAAATGCTGGCTTTTGTGCTGCCCTACGAGCAACAAACCGGACGACGCATCAATGTACTGGATTATAATGGTGGGCTCGACGAAATCCGCAAACAGGTTCGCGCGCTCAACGTAAAATGGGATGTGGTGGACGTAGAACCCACCGACGCTATTCGCGGGTGTCGCGAAAACCTATTTGTTAAAATTAACCCACAACAGCTCGAACCTGCGCCCGATGGCACAAAGATCAGCGAGGATTTTATACCCGGCAGTCTCATGGAATGCGCCGTCGGCACAGTGGTATGGTCAACCATTGTCGCCTTTGATCAAAAAGCATATAAGAACAAACAACCCAAAACACTCAACGACTTCTTTAACACCCGTCGTTTTCCCGGCCCACGGGGATTGCGCCGAACACCCAAAGTAAACCTTGAGTGGGCGTTAATGGCGGACGGTGTACCTGCCAGGGATGTGTATAGCGTACTGGAAACTGAAAACGGCCTGCAACGGGCGTTCGCAATGCTGGATCGTCTCAAACCCAATATCGTCTGGTGGGAAGCCGGTGATGAAGCTCCGCGCTTGCTTGAAACCGGTCAGGTGGTGATGACCTCAGCCTATAACGGCCGTATTCATGATGCTGTACACAATCGCAATGAAACGTTTGAGATAATCTGGGACCGGCAAGTGTGGAACCTCGACCTGTTAGTCGTACCCAGGCACACCCGCCGCCGTAAACAGGCCCTGGATTTTATCCGCTTCGCCACGGCAAGCCGGCAACTGGCGGAACAGGCCCGGCACATTCCCTATGGCCCGGTGCGCCGCTCGTCATTAAAACAGGTGACACCGCAGGATCGCGCACAGCTGCCTACGGCACAGGCGAGCTTTGACGAAGCCTTGCCGATTGATGCCCGTTGGTGGGCGAAACATTACGAGAAGATCAATATCCAGTTTCAACAATGGACAAAAAGACCCGTGCGGGTACCGCGCCGTTTACCCCATTAACGCAATCACTGTTAGTACAGACGATGGCACGGCTATGCTGAAATATGCAGAAAGTGCATGTATTTTTCATACTGATGGATAAAGTCACTCAGTATCTGATCTTGCGTGTATCCCATTATGTCGTAGTTCTGACTTCCTTCCAGCAAGTGCACTTCGGCACGGTAATAGTGCTTCTGTTTGTCTTCGCCCACTTCCACTTCGGGAAACGCAAAATCCGGCATAAGGTATTCCGTGATCTGCACGCTATAAATAAACTCAGGCTCGTCGCGGTGAAAGACGGTTATACCCACGGCATCTTCCGAACTCTGCATTTCCACGGCCCGGCCTAATTTGCGCAACTCGTCAACCGCTTCACGCAAAGCAGGCTTAACGTCGTTTTGCACAAATCTATGCACGTCGTCTCGCCCGGGGTGACTGATCAACGTGCGCAACCGCGCCTGCCAGGGTGCGCGACTGCCCCCCGATGGCGTGGGAGGAATACCCAGGGCGATGCGTTTGAGGCCTTCCATGCGCAATCCTTTCAATAATCCATAGGCAACCACCAGCATCACCACGGTAAACGGCAACGCGCTGGCAATAGCCGCTGTCTGTAACGCCACCAGCCCGCCTGCCAACAGCAATACAGCCGCGACGACACCTTCACTGGTCGCCCAGAAAACCCGCTGCCATACCGGTGGATCCTGCTCGCCACCGGAGGTAATAATATCAATCACCAGGGAACCCGAGTCGGACGATGTCACAAAAAAAGTAACCACCAATATCGTTGCAATGACCGAGGCGAACGTTGTCCAGGGAAGGTGCTCAAACAGCCGGTAAATGGCGGTGGGAACATTATCCTGAATGCCTTCGCTAAGAATACCAAGACTCTGGCTCAGCTCCATGTGAATCGCGGTGTTGCCGAAAAAGGTCATCCACATAAAGGTAAATCCAACCGGCACGAACAAAACACCCAGCACAAATTCGCGAATGGTCCGTCCTCGCGAGACACGCGCGATGAACATGCCAACAAAGGGTGACCATGCAATCCACCAGGCCCAGTAAAACAGCGTCCAGCCACCAATCCAGTCTGTTGGCTCGTAGGCGTATAACGTAAAAGTCTTGTCAACGATTTCAGTGAGATAGTTACCGGTGTTTTCCACCAACGTCTGCAACAAATAAACCGTGGGACCGGCAATCAGGATAAACAACAATAAACCTACCGCAAGAAACAGATTCAGTTCACTCAGGCGACGTATGCCGGCGTTTAACCCTGCCACCACCGAACCGGTTGCAATCAGGGTAATCACCGCAATGAGAATGATCTGAACATAGAGCGCCTGTGGCACATCGAACAGGTATTCAAGTCCCGCGTTGACCTGAAGAACGCCCAGGCCCAATGAGGTGGCGACACCAAACATGGTTCCCAACACGGCAAAGATATCCACCACGTGACCGATGGGACCGTAAATACGTTGGCCGATGATGGGATACAACGCTGAGCGGACCGTTAACGGTAATTCGTGGCGAAAGCCAAAATAGGCCAGCGACAAACCCATAACGGCGTATATGGCCCAGGCATGAATACCCCAGTGAAAAAACGTAATGGACATCGCTTCCCGCGCCGCTTCAACGGTGTTGCCCACACCTACCGGGGGATCGGTAAAATGCATAATGGGTTCGGCGACGCCGAAAAATAGTAAACCGATTCCCATGCCGGCGCTAAACAACATGGCAAACCAGGACACGTAGCTGAACTCGGGCTCGGAATGATCCGGCCCCAGTTTAATTTGCCCGTAGGAGCTTATGGCAATGCCCATACAAAACACCAAAAACACCGCCACCGCCAGCAGATAAAACCAGCCAAACGTTTCGACAATATAGGATTGGATTGTTGAGAAAAGCTGTTCAGCGGTTTCCGGCAGCGCCGCGCCAAATATCACAAACAACAGTATTAACAGCGCCGAACCGAAAAATACCGGCGGGTTAACGTGGGAAAAAATTTTCTGAAGTTTTGTTATTGTTGTATCAGACAAAACACTGCCTGCGCTAAGTTAATTCGGTGATGTAAGGTCCCCTTACCGATGGGCACGCTAATTATGCATATAATCCCGTGAGGTTAGCAGATACTGCCGGTAATTTTAACGGTAAATTCAGAACAATCGATAGATTGGCAGTGAATTCAACGCTCAATTTTCAAGAACGATCAATTTTTGCGCTACAAAGTAATGACGGCGTGATTTGCCTTATTGATCCGTGAGATTTTTCCGGATCCTACCTCGGCCCTCGACACGCCTCCCCGGACTCACCCGGCGCGGTTTTGAATAATGTGAATAGTTACAACGGCAGGGTGATGTAATTCATAGGTAACTGATCCCCGGTATATTTATGCTACGTCTCGTCGAATCATTAGTCGTGAAACGAAATGCTTTTTTAGACTACAAATTTTTTAAGGAAATTCATTATAAGGAGGATCATTGACATGGATGTTTCAATCCTGCTGGATCGTTATCCCTGGGCCGCTATTCACGAGCAAGCGATCCGAACCACCGCCGTGTTTCTCGGTCTCGAGCTGGAAAAAGTCTTCATGGCTTACGACGAAAAAATACTCGTAACCTTTGCCAGGGATCAATTCGTACTGCCTCGGGCGGCGTAGATACAAAAACCCAATCACCTACCTCTACCCCCTATCCCCTGGATTGCATAACAACGTCCGGTTGCTATTCAGAAGTCCTTGGATGCCGGAAGACGGGGATAATATTCCATTGGGCGGCTATCCCCTCATACCGCTTGCCTGACCCGGCAGGAATATAACGGTGCATTCCAGATTCGTATCCCACCCCCCTCACGGATATGTGCCGACAACGGCGAAATGTGCCACCTGTCACAAATATCACTTTTTTTCCGCCATGGCATCAAAAAGTCCGCGCGCCTCTCGATACAGATAGTATACACCCACGACTATCTGAAGGACTCTGCCATGAAATCCGTACAAACCCTGCTCCTTGCCGGTATTTGCCTGGCGCTCAGCGCATGCATGGGAGTCGGGCCGGTACGCCCCGTGCAGGACAGTCAAAACGCGCTGGTGTACGGACACCTGCAATTGCCCGGCGGAAAAAAAGTCCACCAGCTTGTCATGCATGAATATGGCGAGACTTATATTACGCCTTTTAAAAACCCGCCTCAGGCTCATATTGATGCAAACGGCAACTTCTTCTTTGAAAATGTAAAGCCGGGCAAATACTATTTACACCGATTCCTGGGCGAACGAAAAATGTATGTCATGCCTTACCGGTCGATGGCGGAAGTTGATGCCGCCACTTTTATCGTAAAGCCCGGCAACATTGTTTACATAGGCTCTTTTGAAGTACTTCGCAGTCACCAGGATACGCCTGGGCCAGGAAATTTCGAACTGCGCCCCATTGACAAACCCGGTCGCCTGGCAATACTGCGCCATATCGCCGATTCCACGCAGGGAACAGGTTGGGACGAGCGCATCGAATCCCATATCAGTAAAAGTCTTGTGTCAAAAAATTAATTTAAAGTTATGCGTCAATAGCAGGTCACGCCAGCACCTGGCTCACGGCATTGCCGATTCAATGAGCCGGTCCAGTTCGCCGGTGTTGCTTAAAATCATGAGGTCCTCATAGCCTCCCACATGATAACCCCCGATGAATATTTGCGGCACCGTGATACGCCGACGATTCTCTCCAATTTGCAAATACTGCAACGCCTTGCGGTCCACTAAAAACTCAATATAGGGTATCGCACGTTGCTGCAGAAAATTTCGGGTTAAACGGCAGAAGGGGCACGTTGCCGTGCAATACACTTCAACAACCACGAATGGTGCGGTTGCTGATTCATTTTCCGCGAAGGAATGCTGATTCATTGTGGTAATCCCCGTTCCTAAAACATGATCTAAAATTTTTGTTGCCTCAACCAACAAATGATTTAGAAAAGGACCGGCCGCGGGATTAACCTGTCCCGCGGGCCGGTCAGTGCCTTTGCGTCTTTCAGCTCCAGCGCAAGGTAGCCTGCAACCGTCGAAGCTAATTGTCCGGTGCACCTTCCAGTATCCAGCGCAGTATTAACGAGTACTTGTCGCTGTTGGCTGTTTCAAAACCACTGATGGTGCCACCGTTATGGTGCTTGCCCGACGGCCTGGTCAGTATCCGGCTGTTAACAGGATCATCGACGTTGACGAAATTGATAACATTGTCGTACAGGGTTCCCAGGTTATTAAATCGCGGATTATCAAAACCCAGGTGGCAAACCGCGCACTGATCAAATATCGGCGCAACATCACTGACAAAGGATATTGGACGCGCCGCGGGTGAAACGCGCACCACCACCTCGCCCGGCGGGCTGGGCGGCGTTGCCCCAATACCATCATTGACAACCAGTTGCGCAACGTAATCGCCAGGCACATCGGCGTTAAAAAACGCAGCCGGCTGATCGGCATTTTGCAGCACCGCCCCGCTCTCGGCAGGTTTTGACACCAATGCCCAGTTAAAGGCGATATTGCCCCCGGTAAACAGACTACCGTTACCGTTCAACTCGATCCGGCCTAACGCCGCTTCGCGGAATGGACCGGCATTGGCAATGGAGCGCCCCGGGGTTAACAGCTCATCGTTCGCCAGTCGTTTTGGAGAGTCGAGATAAACCGCCAGCGTTTCCGGAATATTAATGTTATTCCAGAACCGGTCGAATGTGCGCAGTGCCAGCGGCATCGTACCCTCGTCGTAGACCAATCGCTCGATGCGCGGTTTATAGCTAATAAATTTTTCATAACTGGTAAAATCTATATCGCTTTGCTGCTCGCTACCCCGCATCACGTGACAGGCGCGGCAACCCGGTGCAACCACCTGCAGGTAAAGTTGCGTTGCGTTTGCCGGCGCTTGAGGTGAAGACCAGCCGTCCGGCACGAATCCCCCATTAAACGCGTTAGCGGGGAGATTGGGGCCGCCATACCAGCCTTCCACCAGTTCCCGTTGCGCGGCATTGGGATTGGTGCTCAACACCGTCTGGTTGAAGATCTTGAATTGGTCTTCCTGTGCCGCCCGGCTGACGGCAGCAGTGGCATCCTCGAACAGGTAAGTGTCCAGATCCCAGGGAATAAAACCGGCCCCGGTATCACCATTACCCGGGTATGCACCGTTCACCAGCGCCCTGGGGCGCCCGCCGTGGCAGACATTGCAAAGCCCCGGCACAAATTTAAATCCCCGGCCATCAAGATCGGCACCCAGATCACGATTACCGTTGCCGTCGAAGACATAAAACGTGGTAAACCAGCGCGCGTCGGGATCCAGGGGATCCTGTCCCGGCGCCACGGTATATTCCATGGCAACGGTTGCAATAAGATTCACCTGGTTCTGCGCATCGGCAAGCGTGGGATAATTTTCCACGTACGACGAAACGACTCCGTCAATGGGATCAGTACGCACGAACATGCGCCGGGCAAAACCGAGGTCGTTATTGTTAATATAGGTAGCGGAGGCATCGGCACCGATATTAAAGCCGTTTACATTACGCCATGCATCCAGGGATGTACGCTGGTTACCCGGATCAATTGCCGCGTAATAAGCACGCGCACTGTTGGCGTCTTCATCGTGCAACGGCGAGGTCTGGTTAAGGAACGCAAGAAAGCGGTTGTCATCGCGCAAGGCCTGCTGCGTTACCGCGATATTCACTGTTGCGGTGGCGGTACCGCCGCGCCCGTCACTGACGATATAGTCAAAGCTGTCGTTACCTTCAAAACCGCCGGGGGGCTCATAACGGAACGTGCCATCACCGTTATAGGTAACACTGCCCGCCTGTGCGCTCGAGGTATCGAAGGAACTGATCGACAGCGTGTCGCCGTTGGTGTCGCGATCGTTAACCAGCACGCTGCCGGTATTAGCCGTGATATCGACATAGGTGTACACCGCATCGCTCACCGCGATAGGCTGGGCATTGATATCAACTTCCACCTGCGCGCTGGCCGTTGCCGTACCGTCGGATATGGTATAAGTGAATCGATCCACGCCGTTAACATTGGCGGAAGGCGTGTACGTTACCGAGTTGTTACCGCCCAACTGAACCCTGCCTCCCTGTTGGGTAACATTATCCACGGCAACGATATTCAAAGCGTTTCCATTGGGACTGCTGTCATTGTCCAGAAGGTTGTTAATCACAATGGTGGCATTCTGGTTGGCCTGAATCCGGTCATCCACCGCCAATGGACCGTTGTTGGCGGCGACCGTGATACTCACGAGGGCCTGGTCGCTGCCACCCTGACCGTCGGAAATGGTGTAACTGAAACTATCAGAGCCGGTAAATCCATTAGGAGGTGAGTAAGTGAATGTCCCATCGAGATTATTGGTAACATTGCCACCACGATTGGAAACTGAAGCATAAGCCGAGATGCTCAAAGTATCATTATCCGCATCGCTGTCGTTCAACAGCACGTTTCCAGTGGTCACTGGAACGTTAGCCACGGTGTTGTAGAGATCATTCACGGCGATTGGCAACCGGTTGTTGCCATCACCGGTGTCATCCGCTGCCAGCAATTGCTGCCATTCAATCACCGCATTTTCCATACGGGCAGCGTTGCCGGCGCAATCCGACCAGCAATTGTGCTCGTCAACCGAAAGATAGGTAACCAGCTCAGAGTCACCGGGGTTATTCAAATCCACCAGCCCGCGCGCCAGGGTGATTTCGTGTGCCGTTTCGGCATCCGCACTGGCGAAACCTGAAAAGGCAAGGGAACCATCATGACAGTCAGCGCACCATTGTGTTACCACCGGAAACACACTCTGACTAAAGGCCTGCACGCTGGATTGCGGTGCAACCGTGGCACCTCCCGTTCCGGTATTGGCAGCCAGGTCATTCCAACGGGCGATCGCATTGGTCACCGCATCAGCGTCATCAGCGCAATTGGACCAGCAATAGTGCTTATCATCAGCGAGCCGTTCCACCAGCCGGGACAGCTGTGGATTATCGCGATTGACCAGGTCCCGGTTAATCAACACCGCATGGGCAATGGCCGGGTTACTGTGAGCGATTTGCGCCAGATCTATACCCGGATCACCCTGCTCACTGTGGCAGGAACTGCAATTGTTATCCAGTATTGGAAATAATGTCTCGGCGAAAGCCTGTTGATCAGCATTTAACGTTCCAACGGGACCGGGCTCGTTGTCACCATCGCCGTTGCCTCCCCCACCACCGGAACATGCTGCCACCAGCCATAGTAGGGTCAGCACCGCGGGAAGCCCCCGGCACATCTTGTATACTCCCATCGTATTTCTCCCAAATATCATTTTATTTTCATCCATATGATCATGTGCAATCCAAGTTATGGAACAGCACATGCCGCCCTGAGCGACCGGCAGCCAGGCTCCCTGTCTTTGACATACCGATCCACGCTACAACGCCGGACCTAACCGCCCATATTGCAGCCGCAACAACTTCGTAACGAGACCGTGGCCCTCAAGACCATTGCCGAAGCTGTACAAAAAGCTGATTGTTAACCGCAACCAGCACCAAATTGTTTAACGGCAATTTTTTCGTGTGTAACCGCTTTGCGGTCCCTGCTGATTAAAGCGAACTACACACCATTGCCTTTTGTCCGCGCTTAATGACACGGACTTGTTTACCCCGATGGTATTTGCAAGTTTGGAACTGGAGACGTTCCGGATATGAGTGGTGGGTAATCACGGGAACTACTAAAGGTTTATGGCACATACGCCCCGAATGGCGATACCCATGTACCAAAGTGTTACCGTGATGATTGTTGAAGATATGAAAGTGTTGTCTGGATTGTTTTATTGCTTTACAGGCATTGACGATAAAACCTGATACCGACAATAGCGGCTGCGATATCCGTTCTTTCACACGCTGAATGATGTTTTGGCAATAGGTGAAGAATTGCAGAGATGACCTGCTTTGGCGGGATAGTGCCCAAACATACCATTGTCCAACGACGACGTCGCGATCCTTGTACTGCATACAACCAGGCTTCCTTACATGACAACACTTTTGCAATTACATCTACTTCTACTTTTAAACACCGCAAATTTTTACTTTTATAGTACTTATTACTACTTACGGCGCTACTTGCCTGATCCGCTGTTACTGGTACGCCCTTAACCAGACCTTGTTGCTATTGATTGCTGGCGATGCAATTTGGATACAATTTAACCAAAATGACGTATTGAAGTTTTCCTTTATGGATTAGGCAATTGCAACAAACAGTATCCGTTACCACGTTAATGAATACATCAGATGTGTCTGCTACTGAGTTAAACGATAGTCAAAGCCCTGATCCAAGTCAATACGTAGTCTGCCACGTATTAAATATATTCACATTGTCATTGAATTTTGAGAAATATAGCTTAGGCGTGATATCGCGCAGCGATAACAAATGTTGGTTTTGAGTGGTTCTGCTGTATTAAAAGAAAGAGAGGCGGTGGTAATCCACGCGCATTTTGTGGAAAAAATGCGTCATAAACCGCGATAACGGCAGCAACTCAATCGGCAACGCCGCGGTCAATTACAAACATTGCAGCGATAACAGGCCCCATCCGTCATAGGCTGCGCCGTGTTCTTTGGCGAGTTTTTTGAGTTCCCTGCTAAGGGCCTGCAAGCGGGCCAGATCAGGCACCATATCCTTCATTGCCCGAATCACATAACGAGGATTATCTTCGGTATCTGAAACCTCGACCTGGAAATCGCGACCTTGCAGGGCCCTGGCAAGGTCTTCAATAGCGGACTGGTGATTGGAATAAAACCAGAATTCAAGTGACTGTGGCTGCGAAGTATCCACGCCGGACTCTTCCAGTTTCAGCAGAGTATTACCGTCAATAGAACGGTGTTTTTGTTTTTTATTGGCAAAATGATAGCCCACCATCGCTACGATGATTGCGACAATCAGACCCAGGGGTTCAATCATGGCCTGTCCTATAGCCGTATTTTATTGTCCCGATGCTAGACGTAATGTCTGCTAGTGCTGGCGATTATACCAAATTTTTCCAGATAACGGCAGCGCCGCGGAATACAAAATTGTGATTAAAAATTGATTTTTACGCCGATACTAACACCACCCTCATTGGCAAACACACCGATGTTCGCGCCTGTATTGCTATTGATGCCGAATACCGACGCGCTGGAAAGATAGGCCAGGGTCCAGCCCATAACGACCTGTGACATATAATGCTTGTTTTTATTTACCCGCGCCAGTCCCGGCAGCGTTGATACCGCATACAAACTGTAACGCGCAAAGGGATGGGTGGTTAAGCGTGCCGCTGTCAACAAAGGTACCGCGCCAAAAAAAGCATGACCACTCACACCATTGTTATCGTTAAATGGACTCCAGCGCGATTCACCTTCGTAGGGGCGATGCGAACCGGTGACCGAAGTGAGTATAAATTGCTGTGGCGCGCCCAATACGATGGTGCGCAGGGCACGGTTACCCCAGAGGGCAACAATACTTTCCTCCTGTTGTTCACCGGCGAACGCGCTACCCATCCACATCGCACTCAGGTAAACCGGTATCGCATAGGTTAACTGGGCGTAGTCACCCAGTTCATTGGAACTGCGCAACAGGTCATTGGACTCCTCGTTATACAATTCGCTGCGAAGATGTTCCTGGAACACTTCGGAATCGATGGGAGTATTGGCAAACACCGCGGATACACCCAGAGCCATCAACACGTTGGTGAAATTCGGTGATGTGTAATGGCGGCGGTAATCGCTAACCACATTGGCAAAAAATGATGGGGTCGACTGGGGAGAGAGAGTGGTTTGCCGCTGGTCGGCAAGGGCTGAATCGATCACTGCAAAACACAGAGCAACTGCCACCAGCAGAAAATGTGTCACTACAAATTGGCTATTGATGCCCCGATTCACTACTTTATACCGCAAGCTCGCTCATGAAAGGTTACTGATTTGTCACGGCGCACTACAGCGCTTGTGGCAGACCGCTACCTTATTATCATCGGATGGGCATCGCACATATTTAGCAGTGCAAATTTTTTATCGTTATTTCATAATGTTAGCTCACACCAAAACCAGGACCAGGCAGCCCCGTAACTGTTGGGCAAACAGATTTTATCGATAGGGGAATATGCATTGAGAAAACAGCTACAGAAGCGTCTCAGGACACGGCGGGTTCAAAATACAACACACTGACTAATCCATCACTGGCGGCGACAATCATCTCTGTATTGGTTTTATGGATCACGATACCGGGTTCATAGCTGTGGGATTGTTTCCAGCCGATAAGCCCGTAAACGACCCATTGCTGGTTGTCAAAACGGGCAAAGCATCCGAATTTACCAAACGCGCGGCATATTCGATCAATCTCATCAATACCATCATACCAGTTCAGGGTTCGCTGCTGCGGATTCGGGTAATCCCAGATAGATACTTCACCGGACTGGGGTTTGGCATTGCGCCAGTACTGGTCAAGGTGGTTCACCACGTCCAGCAACATATCGGACGCCGTCAGCTGAAGTTTGGCAGACAACGACTCCAGCCGTTCATTGGCTGCCACCGGAAAACTTTGTTGCAGCAAAATGTTGCCGCTATCATATTCCGGCGTCAGTTGGTGAATGGTCACACCGGTTTGCCGTTGCCTGGTGAGAATAGTCCATGGCAACGGCCATACGCCTCTACCGGTAGGCAGCAGCGTCGGATGAATATTGATACCCTTAATCGATGTCGCCGATAAATCCGGGATTTTATAAAAGTAGGCGCCGGTAATCAGTAAATCACAGTCTTCGGCCTGCAGTTGCGCGATAGTTTTTTCATCTATCTTCTGCTCAGAGACGGGGATCTTGTGTTGTCGCGCGATTTGGTAAATATACTGGTTATAGTTAAACCGGTTATCACAGGGCACCGTAAAAATACGGTATACGTCGAATTTATTATCCAGCAGCTTCTGCAAACTGGCGCTAAAAAAATCGTAACCACAGTACGCGATTTTCATCGGAGACTTTCCACGGTGCGCGAGATTGGTGACACAAGCTTGATATTAAAACCCAATGAGGGACGCAACGCAAACTCTCAGCGAGACACGCAACGCCGGCGTCACCGGCCAGGGGTGTGATTGCAATGGCTAGAGACTGATGGCAGTTATTACAGCAACTAGCAGGGAAAGCCCGTTACTACCGGTTAATCAAAAGGCGAAAGATGCAAAGTCACTCGAAGAAGGTCACTCAGCGCATTTTCTGGTAAGTTCCCACCAGCTCCGCCTGGTCGAGAATGTGACCTTCCATGGCATCGAGAAGATCATTTTTTGCAGGTTTATCCAAACCCTCCAGTACCGTATCAAGCGCATAGAGTTTATGAAAGTAGCGGTGACGACCGATGGGTGGACAGGGACCGCCATAACCCGTGCGCCGCCAGTCATTGACACCTTGCGCGGCTTCCGGAGAATATTCAGCAATGTTTACCGCCATTGGCAGATTCTCGATATTCGCCGGCAGGTTATACAACAACCAGTGAACCCAGGTCATTTTGGGCGCTTGCGGGTCCGGAGCATCGGGATCATCAACAACCAATACCAGGCTGCGTGCTTCACCTGGCACGCCGCTCCAGGCTAACGGCGGTGATATATCATCGCCTTCGCAGGTAAATCCCCTTGGAATCTCTCCATTTTGGGTAAAAGCATCGGATTGCAGAACCATCGTCATCGTGTTAACTCCTCGATTTCGTTTATGGCTGAAAGACTATCAGTGAACGATATTTTGGCGTCCAACGCATTGATAGTTGTCAACACCATAACCGCGATCTACAACGCTTGTGTTGCCAGAAGAAATGAGGCAGTTACATGATTATCAGAAAATCGCAAATTCCAGAAAACATCAATCGCGACATAACAAAAGCGCTCATCGTACCGCGCATAATGCAACTACTTGGCGATGCGGCTTAGCATTTGATTAACAAGCGATTCGTCACGACAAAGGGAAGGGATAGATAGCGTAGTATAACGGAATGTTGTTGCCATTAGATTCAGCAAGAAGTCTGATGCTTTTCGGTTAACTGGCTGCGCATGAGTTGACACTGTTTCACCCATGCAGCAGCACCTACCTTTTGGAACAGGGATTCAGCAGCGTCGACTTCCAGTCCGGTACCATGGTAATCATCGTCTTGCCGCAACATCGTTGCCAGCCGCAGGCGGCTATGGGCAACGTTAATGGATGATTCCAGCTCGCACCACAAACGTATGGACTTGCGCTGCCATTTTATAGCCTCGGCAACATGGTTGTCCGCAAACAGTGTTTCGGCATGGGCAGTGGCCACTTCAGCCTGCAACGCTGTAGTCGACGAAAGCTGGGGACTGGTTTCCAGCTCCCGCAAGGCACGTTGCGCTTTAGCGACATCCCCCGACCGGGCACAAATAATCGCCAATTGCGCCAACATCATGCCACGGCGCTGTTGATTGGACCAGTTGCTATCCTGCAACGATCGCTCAAGGCTGCGAATCGCATCGGCGTTTTTACCCTGCTCGAATAGCAACCTGGCATATCCCGGTTGCGGGTCCCAGTTCAGTTCGTGGGAGCGCCGATAAGCTTCGTTGGCTTCTTCAAGGTCGCCGCGCATCAGGCAAAGATCACCTTTGATGCGATAGGCATCGCCTTCCGCCCACGGTGTGGTATTGGCCAGCAGCATATGAGCACCCGCTAATTCCTGTTCCGCTTCCTCCAGCAATCCCTGCAATGTCAGCACTTCGGCCCGGTGCATGCGGCAGGTACCGGGAAATGCATTCATGCCGCTGCGTTCACACCAGCGCGTAAAATTTTCGGTCCACTCCGCAGCACGGCCCCAGTCACCGCGATTTCGGCAACACCAGATCATACCGCAATAAATAATACCCGCTACCAACGGCGTCACCTCACCGGCCAGCGCGGCCGCCGCCGCTTCATCCTGAAAATCCACGCCACGCTGAACATCGCCTGTCGCCAGCAATGCCACTCCCCAATACAACAAACCCAGCGCTTCAATATCACGGTCACCCAACTGGCGCCCTATATCGTGGGCTCGTTGCGCATGTTGCACCGCATCATCCAGCTTTCCTTCCGCAGCGGCAAAGCGGCTGGATAACCATTCCCACAGACCGTGTTCTATTGTGACGTCATCATCATTTAAATAAGCGATAGCACGTTTCAACCAGCCTTTTGCTACCGATAAATTACGGCGATCAAACTGCACTAATGCCAATAGAATGGCATTGTGTGCCGCCGCCTGTTGATTGCCACTCATGGCATGGGCAGCAATCGCCCGCTCCAGGGGCGCAATGGCTTTTTGTGTATCACCGGTACACCGGGTGGCATAAACCCATTTCTCGAGATCACCTGCATTTAGCGGCTTTTCACGATCAGCCTGCTCATAGTAAGCGACAGCCTGCTCCCAATGCTTGTTATCAAATGCGGATTGGGCCTGGTTAAGCAATGTTTGCTCGACGTCTTCCGGCGGCGCCATTACTGCTTGTTCAACAGCGGTCTCGGCACAAATTTCCTGCACCTCAAGACAGAACCGGTAGCCCTGTCTGGCATATGTTCGAATGCCGTCTTCGATACCCGCCTCTCGCAATGCGCCGCGCGCCAGGCTCATGGCCCGCTGCAACGCGCTGTCCACCACCACCGTGCCGGGCCATAACATTTCCAGCAGTTCGTCTTTAGGAACAACCCTTTCACGGTTTTTGATCAACAATACCAACAGGTCAAACACCCGGGGTTGCAACACGATTTCCTTGTCGTGAAGCCGCAACTCCCGGCAATCTTCATTTAACTGGAACGATGAGAACTGGTAAATCATGGCATTATATTAGCCCGATTTTCGGTCGCAATCGAATATAAATTGATAAGCCTTTAGTAAGGACATGGAAAGGACTTTCATTACCCTCCTCACTACACTATCTACCTCATCAGGTCGTAACCCGTTGCGGTAATGGCCTGAAGGTAAAAAAATCATTGAAAAATCAATCTACTTAGCTAACAACAGAGGAGAAGACCCATGAAACTTTATACGATTCGCCGCCGTAATGCCTGGAAAAATGCCAAGGAACTGGAAAGCACCGCCAGCGTTTCCGCCAGGATCGGTAATGAGGAAATGCCTGATAAGGTACGTTGGATTCGTTCTTACGTCGTGGAGGAAGATGACGGTACCCTTGGTACCGTGTGTATTTACCAGGCGGTGAACATGCAGGCAATTCGGGAACACGCTGCAAAAGTGGGCATGCCCGCCAATGAAATTACGGAAGTGATAAATACTGTCATTATCCGTGAAGACCCGAAGCCTGATGCACAGGCCGCTTGAGTGGGGTTCTACCTCAAACCGACATATCTTTTTATACCGGTTTGACATCACAAAGCTTCAGGCTGATAAAAAAGGGGTTGGCTGTTGACGACCCCTTTTTTTGCCGGGCTAAATTAAATGATAGGGCGAAAGTCACACATTCCGTTCCGGGAAACACTGGACCTTCATAACTTACGGGGCAATAACTGCATTCTGTCATTGATACTGACAATGATTGCCGTGCGGTAAACCTGTGGACACATTATTATCGCGGTACTTTACGGCGCGGTTGCACCTGAATTGGGAGGCGTTATCGGGTACGCAGCTTTACCTTATTTGATACCTGCAAGTACGGTCACGGTTCAGCTTTTCGTGCCCGTAATCGCCGCCGTCCTAATACTTCGCGGAATTGCACTGGCCATCACAACAAAACGACAACGAAGCTAATTGCGCATAAACGTTGCTATTTTACAGCGGCAAACCCAGGTCGGCGCATTACCGGTGCCCGCGTCGCCAAAAATCATCAGCAACCACTCTGACACAACTTGATATTTTAAGCCTGTTTTAAGATTTCTTTAATTTTTCTTAACGTTAAATGATGGCAGACTTAAGAAACCGGCTTCCGCCGCGCAATTTTGATCCAGATCAAATTCAGGGGTGCAGATTTCAGTCCCCGAATCGATAACCTGTCCGAATCCAAAAATTACATTAAGACAGTTAAAGAGGTACGCTATATGACACACTTTAAATGGGAACCGGAATTGGATATTTATGTTACTGACATGAACGAACAACACAAGATACTCATCGACATGATGAATGGTATTTACGATCTCAATCACCAGGGCGCATCAAAATCAGCACTGGCAGAGGCGCTGGACAAATTGAAAGCCTATACACAATTCCATTTCGGCGAAGAAGAACGTTTTATGGAATTGATGAACTATGATGACACCGAACGTCACAAAATCATTCACGCACACCTGCTGGCTGAATTGAAAAACCATATCAACAAATTCAAGGACAGCCACTTTAGCCTGGGAAAAGATTTTTTTTATTTTCTACGGTACTGGCTATCAACCCACATTCAACACATTGACCGCAAATACGGTGAAGCCTCGTTGCCCCTGGACACGGCCTGCTGACGCCAGACAAAATATACAGTATTTTACATTGGGTGCACGCCAGCAGACAGGATGAGCGCAAGGGTGTCGAGCAATGACAATCCAGTGGGTATTGAATATCAATACCCACTGGATGCTCTCATTGCATAGAGACTACCATATAATTTCATAGCTGACGGCGACGCCAGTAACGGAACAGGATATATCCATAAATTATGACATTAACGACTATCACGACCGTCCCCGCTAACACGGCGAAACCCCGGTCATAATCTTCGGGATAAATAACGGGAACCAGGTAATGAGCGATAAAACTACCGGGATAGCCCTGTTCTCCCGCCGCGTGGCGCAAGTCATTTTCCAGGGGCGTTAAAGGGCAAATCCAGCCGACAAAACTGATCAATGCCCCCCATACCATGGCAGGAACGTGCAACCAGGCCAACCAACCTCTATAAAGGAGCGACAAACCGCCGAACAGGACGAAGACGATAAACGTAAAATGGATGATTAGTACAATATCCGCCAGGGCACCGTAGATCACGTTTTTGCACCATCCCGGTATGTTGTGACTGCAGCATTCAGTGCAGCAATCAACAGTGGGTCATAACGTAGCAGTACAACGCAACAGCCACTGAAGCCACTGCAAGGTTAAGGTTCAGCGCGCTATTGTTTTTCGATTTTACTCACAAACAAAATGTGAGGAAACGAGCGCTGCAGTTCCTTACTGTAGAAATTGGACATCGACACGCCTTTACTGAACCGAATCTCATCGTTCAGTTGTAACTGTGTTTTTGGCCCCGCCAGCCACATCATTCCCTGTTCGTTAACCACCTGGATATAGGTATACATGGATGCGTGATTGACCGATTTTACCGTACCGTGGTTTGGCAAGCGCGGCTTGGCGGCCTTAATCTGATCCAGTTTCGCCTGGTAAGTTTTGGCATCGGCCGCGGTACCCATAAAACCGATATCATTGCCATCATTAAACGACGCATATTCGACGGTGTTCAAATAGCGATCCTGGTTAGTACCGCCTATTACGTAAATCCAGTCCTTGTAGACAACGGTGCTAAAGGTGGCGCGCGGTTCCGGCAACGGTGTCGTATAGCGCCAGTCGGAAAGTTCACCATTATCTTTTATCGTCGCCATTTCAATACTGTTCAAATATTCCAGGCCGGTTAACCCGCCCAGCGCATAAATTGCATCACCATGACTGGCGCTGGATAACCCATAACGCCCCACCTGCAAGCCGGCGGTCGCTTTCCAGTCATCGACACCACCTTGTTCGCTGGGTATCGCCCATTCCACATCCGTGATACCCACACCCTTCATTTGGTCATGACCGCCGATCACATAGGTGTTGCCGTGGGAATGCTTGACGGTGTTGACGTAACGGGGAAGAGTCATGGTTGCCTCCTCGATTCGCCACGGGCCCAGGTCACCGTTCTCCAGTATCGCCGCGCGTTCAACATTATCGAGCAACGCACCGGCAAATCCGCCCAGCGCATAGATAAAATTACCTTTTGTCACAATTTTTGAACAACGCCGTGGCATCACCATACCGTTTTCCATGGTCTGCCAGGCGCTCAGACTGCCATCGGCATTGACTTTGGCCCGCTCCACGCTGCGCAACAGGTTTTTGCCGCTGGGTCCGTTACCGCCACCGACGACGTAGATATAGCCGTCTTTAGCAACTGCATCGATAAACCCCCGTTCCTCGTTAAGCATGGAGGTAAGTTGCCAGGGTCCCAGACTACCGTCCTCGTTTATTTTCGCGAATTCGGTAACAGCAACAAACTGCCGGCCATCGACACCACCGATGACATAAATATGATCATTAACCACAATGGCTGCGGCACCGGCTCTGGGAGCCGCCAGGGTACTGGCGCTTTGCCAGCCTTTAATCCAGCGCCGGGCTCCATCAGCCGCAGAGGCCGCAACCGTTGGCCCACCTGACGACACGCTGTTTGTTGGCGACTGGCGCGAAGCATCATTGTTGTCGCAACCCGCAATAAATAACAATAAAAAAGTACTGAACAAAATACGCCTGTACCGCATGAGTATCATCCGTTGTGTCATGTATGAATTTAACGCTGCCGGTGATGCTATTTATGACAAAAAACCCCGCTTGGAAACTTCTTCCTTACGGGGTTTTTTTAAAATTTAAACCAACACCAGGTTAGAGTTGTTTATAATTTTTGATCCGTGCTACGCCACCGAAACTGCCAACCCATAAACTGCCATCATTGGCCTCGGCCATGGAAAAAACATTATCGGCATACAAACCCTGCGCCTTGGTAAACACGTTGAAGCCTTCGCCGCTTTCCTTGAAACGCGCCAGGCCCTTATTGGTACCAATCCACA
>JASFMT010000018.1:0-19098 GCA_050117455.1 Gammaproteobacteria bacterium
CAATCAACCAGCCGATTCGCTAAAACACCACGTCGAATCCGCCGAAGACCAGCACGTGCTTCGCCAACAATTAGAGGAACAAAAACTGGTGGCCTTTGTAGCAAACGGTGCGGTTTTACCACGGCGCAGCGGTATTGATGACCGGCCACTAGCCAAGGATGTCATCCGTTTTCGCTCGCCCTCATCACTTGAACGGGAAATCCACCTGCCCAACAGCGGACCCACCAAGGGCATGGGCATACCGGAAGGCGTAACACTGATCGTCGGGGGCGGTTTTCACGGTAAATCCACGCTCCTCCACGCGCTGGAACGCGGACCGTATAACCATATTCCCGGTGATGGCCGGGAAAAAATCGTTACCGATCCTACGGCCGTTAAAGTTCGCGCCGAAGACGGCAGGGCCATTTCCAAAGTCAATATCAGTCCATTTATTGATCGCCTGCCGTTCGGGCGCGATACTAAACAATTCACCACGGAAAACGCCAGCGGCAGTACATCACAGGCCGCAAACATTATCGAGGCCTTTGAATGTGGTGCGCAAGTGTTGCTGATTGACGAGGATACCTGTGCCACCAATTTCATGATCCGGGATCAGCGCATGCAAACGCTGGTGGCAAAAGAAAAGGAACCCATTACGCCACTGGTCAATCGAATCCGGGAATTGTACGAACAGCATGGTGTGTCATCGGTCATCGTCATGGGCGGTTCGGGAGACTATTTTGATATCGCCGATACCGTCATCATGATGGATGCCTATGAACCTCATGATGTTAGCGAACAGGCCAAAGCACTGGCGCGGGAAAACAATCCGGCGATCGCCGATACCGTTGACGACCTGCCGCCGTTTCAGCGCCATTCGCAACGGGTACCCGGTCCTAAAACACTGGACGCATCGCGGCGCAACCGGGATGTCAAAATCGATACCAAGGAACTGCAAACCCTGCTATACGGCGAGCATCGCATCGATTTGTCCCTGGTGGAACAATTGGTGGATATCGGTCAAACCCGCGCCATCGGTTTAATGATCTTGCGTTATGCGCAGCGTTACGCCAGCGACCACGACACCCTGGTAGCGGGCTTGCAGAAACTGATCGAGGATGTGGAAAACCGGGGGCTCGATATTATAAGTCCCTACAAAGTGGGCAATCTTGCCATGCCCCGCTTGTACGAACTGGCCGCCGCCATCAACCGCATTCGCGACGGCGACTGGCGCGGCGACTAAACCCGCCTTATATCGCAGGTATAGATATTGTTTAACAATAGCCTGCGGGTATCGAGCGAATCGCGCTGAACTCACCCTGTCGTTACAACTCTAATGGTAACATTAAGCGATAATGAGCAAGGCAATGAAAACAAACAGTATTCTGATCGTGGGATTATTGGGTGTGGGCGTGGTAATCGGTGCGACCCTGAACTCCAGTGATCGCGACCCTGAACCTGAAAGTGAGTCAACTCGTACCAACCCCGTGACCAGTCAGAAGACATCCGTTACCAGCGAATCCGCCAACCCTTTCTCTTCGACAACAACTAGCACTGCCGAAACCAATGAGCAATATACACAGTTAAAGCAGACACTTGACGAGCTGCAGATCCAGCTCAATGAAGAAGTGGATAAACGTCGCAAACTGGAACGAAAAATCGCGCTTCTCGAAGATGCCGTGGCCATCGAACCAGAGGATAGCGCCGGTAGTGCGCAGACTGAACCTGATAGTAACGCCGCCTTTAGCGCCACATCCAGTCCTCATCAATTTTCCTCTGCAAGCCGCGATACCAACTGGTTCAATGAACAGGCGCTGGTGGAAGCCGGCATTGATCCCGGCCGAGTCGACTACATCAAGGATGCCTTTGAGCAGGCGGAAATGGAAAAGTTATATTTGCGGGACCAGGCCACTCGCGAAGGCTGGATGGGTACCGAACGTTACCGCGATGCCGCTCGGGAAATCGCTGATCGCACCCAGTCTCTGCGCTCAGAACTCACAACGTCGGAATACGACGCTTATCTGTACGCCACCGGCCGGCCCAACCGGGTACTCGTATCCAGCGTATTGGGGGGTTCACCCGCCGCCAATGCAGGCATCAAAGCCGGCGACACCATTTTGCAATACGGCAACAAACGTATCTATAGCTGGGATGATTTGACCACCGCAACCAGCGAAGGCAGTGCTGAAACGACGGTGACAGTCACCGTTGAACGAAACGGGCAGCAACAACAGGTTTATGTGCCCCGGGGTCCATTGGGTATCCGGCTAACCACCGATAGCGTGCTGCCATAAGGCAACAATCAATTAACCCGGACGCCGAAATTTTTCGGCAATATAGTCAACCAGCACAATTAACACCGATAGTATGGCACTACCCAACGCCAGTGCTACGGCGGCGGCGAAGATCCCCACCGAAATTACGATGACCAGCCCCATGGTGGCGGCGATAGAAATACCGATCACCGGCAATAACACAAAGACGATCAATGCCGCGATAGCAATGGTGCCAATGAATACCGCAATGGCCAAACCATATTTTACAATGGGACTGGTACATTCCCTGTCGTTGATAATGATACGCAGCGACATCGCTTTTGCCTTTATTATATTAATGCCTGCTCAGTTGACGTTCGCACAAACCGGAGACACAATAGAGCTGTCAACCTGGCGCGATCAATAGTGAATTGCCCGCTTGTCACAGGCCAATGCTGCTTCGTGCAGCGCCTCCGAAATCGTCGGATGCGCATGGATAGTCCGGGCGATGTCTTCCGCCGATGCGGAAAATTCCATGGCAACCACGGCTTCCGCGATTAACTCCGAGGCGTTCGGCGCAAATATATGCACTCCCAGAATCTTGTCGGTATTGGCATCGCTCAGCACTTTAACCATGCCCGCCGTTTCATTCATCGCCATGGCGCGTCCGTTGGCGAACATGGGATACACGCCTTTTTTATATTCGATTCCCTTTTCATCCAGTTGCTCGGACGTTCTGCCAACCCAGGCAATTTCCGGCCAGATATAAATTACCCACGGTACTTTATTGTAATTCACATGGGTTGATTGTCCGGCGATCATTTCGGCAACGGCAACACCTTCTTCCGAGGCTTTGTGGGCCAACATGGGCCCCCTGACCACATCACCGATAGCATAGACCCCTTGCAGGCTGGTACGGCACAAATCATCCACTTCAATAAACCCGTGTTGATCCATTTTAAGGCCCACTTCGTGGCTGCAAAGCTGTTCGGTATTGGGCGTGCGGCCGGTTGCGACCAGCAGCTTATCAAACTCTTCGCTGCGCTCGCCCTGTTCATCTTCAAAATGAACCGTCACCGCGTTGTTATTCGTTGTCACTTCCTTGATGTGCGTTCCTAATCGGAACTCCAGCCCCTGGTCCTGGCATTCCTTAAACACAGCCTGGGCGATTTCCTGGTCAACATGCCGCAAAAAACGCTTACTGCGATTAAATATCGTGGTTTTGGCACCCAGCCGACTCCAGACGCTACCCATTTCCAGGCCTACAACGCCACCACCAATCACGCCAAGACGCGCCGGTACTTCATTGAACGACAGGGCGTGGGTGGAATTGACGATCAACTTGCCATCGGTGGGCACGGTTTCGAGTTCCGCGGGTTCAGAACCGGTGGCAATAATGATGTGATTGGCCACTAGTTGCTGGCTGTTGTCTTCTTCCTTGAGGTTGTTGACTTCGACGGTGTTATTGGACAACAGCCTTGCACTGCCTTTTATCCAGTCCACCTTATTCTTGATAAACAGCGTTGCAATACCGGCGGTCAATTTCTTAACGATGGATTCCTTGCGCTCCATCATAGTGGGAATATCAAGCGTGGCGTTATCTACCTTGATGCCGTGTTCGGCAAAATCATGTGTAACGGCGTAATAGTGATGAGAGGTGTCCAGCAATGCCTTGGACGGGATACAACCGACATTAAGACAGGTGCCGCCCAGCCGATGGTTGCCTTCAGGGTCAATCCATTTATCAATACACGCGGTTCTAAATCCCAGTTGTGCACAGCGTATCGCGGCAACATATCCACCGGGCCCGGCCCCGATAACGATGACATCATATTCCGTCATAGCATATCCTTTATTCTTTGGTTGAAGGCATTCGCAACCCGCGCATATGTGATACTAAATATCCAGCAGGATGCGGGTTGGGTCTTCAATGATTTGTTTGACTGTTACGAGAAACAAGACAGCATCATGACCATCAATGATACGATGATCGTATGACAGGGCCACGTACATCATCGGCCGGATAACAATTTCGCCATTTTCCACCACCGGGCGTTCCACGATATTATGCATGCCCAGAATGGCACTTTGCGGCGGATTTAAAATAGGTGTCGACAGCATGGACCCGTAAACACCGCCATTGGAAATACTGAACGTTCCACCGGTGAGTTCATCCAGTGACAGCTTGCCGTCACGGGCACGTTTGCCATAATCCTGCACGGCAATTTCCACATCGGCGAAACTCATGGTGTCCACGTTGCGCAATATGGGCACCACCAAGCCACGGGGCGAACCCACCGCGATGCCAATATCGTAATAACCGTGGTAAATAATATCCTCACCATCCATGGTGGCGTTGATTACGGGAAACTGCTTCAATGCTTCCACCACCGCTTTAGCAAAAAACGACATAAAACCCAGTTTGACATTGTGCCGCTCCTGGAATGCCTGTTTGTAGCGGTTACGTAGATCCATCACCGGCTTCATGTTGATTTCGTTGAATGTGGTCAAAATGGCCGCGGTATTCTGGGCTTCTTTTAGCCGTTGTGCCACACGCTGGCGCAGCCGGCTCATGGGCACCCGTTTTTCCGGGCGCTCTTCCTCGCCCATTTCCGGAACCGGTTGCGGTGCCTGTGGCATTGATGGCGCCTGCGGGGCCTGGGGCGCCGGCTCAATGGCAGGCTGAGCTTGTTGGGTCGATGCCGCACTGGTCTGCGGCCTGGGTGCTGAGGATTTCATATGGTCCAGGTACTCCAGCACATCACCTTTCACAATGCGTCCGTCTTTGCCGGTACCCTTGATGCTGTGCGGATCAATCTGATTTTCATTCACCAATTTGCGCACGGCGGGACTTAAACTTAAATCATCCACAATTTTTTTATTCGTGGCCTCTGTTTCGACAGCGCCATTGTTGGCCGCGACATTCTGGAGCGGCGCCGGCTCATTGGCGGCTTCACCGGTCTGCGTTTCAACAGGCTGTTTAATAGGCCGGATATTATCGGCAATGTCGCCGGTATGGGGGCTGTCAGCCGCTGCATCGCCTTCGGTATCAATGACAGCAATCACTTCACTGCTGCCCACCGTTTCACCTTCCGGTTTAATGATTTCCTTCAACACACCGTCCTGGGGCGCCACAATCTCCAGCATCACCTTATCGGTTTCCATGTCCACCAGATTCTCATTCCGGCGCACGTGTTCCCCCTGCTTTTTATTCCACGACGCCAGGGTACCTTCCGTCACGGATTCAGCCAGTACAGGAACCTTTACGTCTACCAACATTATCGAATCTCCCTATAACCTATATCGCTCGTACTATTTTCGCCGCGCTCACCCATTGCGTCATTGATTAATGTCTGTAATTGATCAATGTGCTTTTGATAATAGCCAACCGCCGGCGATGCCGATGCCGGGCGGGTGGTCAACGACAACGTTTGTTTGGGGCCGACAACCTGGGACAGGTACGGATTTACAAACTGCCATGCACCCTGGTTTGCCGGCTCTTCCTGACACCATACAACTTCGTAAGCGTTAACGTATTTTGCCAGCTGTTCGGCAACCAATGACATGGGAAACGGAAACAATTCTTCGATCCGAACAATGGCCACATCATTAATATCCCGCTCGCGCCTTGCATCCAGCAAGTCAAAATAAACTTTACCGCTGCACAGGATAACGCGGTTAACCGCCGTGGGTTTGATGTCGTCGATTTCGCCGATAACCGGGCGGAAGCCGTTGTCACACAGGTCTGCAAGATGGGACACCGCCAGTTTATGCCGCAACAGGCTTTTGGGTGACATCACGATCAGCGGCTTGCGTATTTTGCGCAGTACCTGCCGGCGCAATAAATGAAACATTTGCGATGGCAACGTTGGCACCACCACCTGCATGTTATCTTCGGCACAAAGCTGCAAATATCTTTCCAGCCGCGCCGATGAATGCTCCGGTCCCTGCCCGTCAAAGCCATGTGGTAAAAACATCACCAGGCCACTCAAGCGGCCCCACTTGGCCTCGCCGGAACTGATAAACTGATCGATAACCACTTGCGCGCCATTGGCAAAATCGCCAAACTGCGCCTCCCAGATCACCAGCGCATAGGGCGCAGCAGTACTGAATCCATATTCAAATCCCAATACCGCTTCTTCGGAAAGCAGCGAGTCATAAATGGTAAACTCTTCCTGTTCATCGGACAGGTTTTGCAACGGTGTGTAGTAATGACCGTCAATTTGATCATGCACGATGGCATGCCGATGGAAAAACGTGCCGCGGCCGGAGTCCTGTCCACTAAGCCGTACCGGGTAACCGGATGTCACCAGCGTTGCGTATGCCATGGTCTCGGTGAAACCCCAGTCCATGGGTTCTTCACCCACGGACATGCGCAATCGGCTTTCGAGAATGCGTTCCACCTGGTGGTGCACGGAAATGTTATCCGGAACATCACACAGCTTTTTCGCCAGATCGGCGATTTGTTCCCGCGTTACCGTGGTATCCACCGCTTGATGGGACGGCGCCTTCAAATGCGGTGTCCAGTCTACCCAAAACGGTTTGTCAAAAGGTTCGCGCACGATGTTGGGCGCCACCAGTTCACCCCCGTCCAGCGCATCCTGATATTCCTGGGCAATAACCCGGGTTTCATCCACCGGACAAATGCCCGCCTCACACATACTTTCCAGATAAATTTCACTAACCCGTTTGTGCTTGCGAATGGTTTTGTACATCAACGGTTGTGTTGCCGACGGTTCATCGGCTTCGGAATGTCCGTAGCGCCGGTAACAAACCAGATCAATCACTACATCCTTGTGAAACTTCATGCGATAGTCCAGTGCCAACTGGGTAACAAAGAGTACCGCTTCAGGATCATCCCCGTTCACATGAAAAATCGGTGCCTGCACCATCCTGGCAACCTCGGTGCAATAAACCGTCGAACGGGCATCCAGTGGATTACTGGTGGTAAAACCGATCTGGTTATTAATAATAATGTGCACGCTACCACCGGTGGTGTAACCCCGTGCTTCGGACATCTGAAAGGTTTCCATCACCACGCCCTGGCCGGCAAACGCCGCATCACCGTGGATCAACACAGGGATGACCACATCGCCTTTTTTATCATTGCGCCTTTGCTGGCGAGCCCGCACGGAACCTTCCACGACAGGACTGATAATTTCCAGGTGAGAAGGATTAAACGCCAGGGCCAGATGCACGATACCGCCGGCGGTTTGAATATCGGAGGAGAAACCCTGGTGATACTTCACATCCCCGGACCCTGAACCATTGGGATCGGCGATGCCTTCAAATTCGGAGAACAGGTTGCTCGGCGCCTTACCTAATATGTTTGTCAGCACATTCAGCCGGCCGCGGTGCGCCATGCCCAGAACAACTTCCGTCACATCGTGTTCGCCGGCCCGCTGCAATAATTCATCCAGCATGGGAATCAGGCTTTCGGCACCTTCAAGGGAAAACCGTTTTTGTCCCACGTAACGGGTGTGTAGATACTTTTCAAACTCGCCAGCAGCCACCAGGCGTTGCAGAATCTGAAATTTCTTTTCTTCACCAAAGTCGGGGTTGCTGCGCATGCTTTCGAGGCGTTGCTGAATCCAGCGTTTCTCCTCGGTATCGGTAATATGCATGTATTCGGAACCGACATGCCCGCAATAGGTTTCCCGTACCGTTTCGAGTATGTCCCGCAGCGCGGCCTGACGCGGTCCGGCCAATGAGCCGGTGTTAAACACCGTATCAAGATCGTCTTCCGACAGACCGTGATATGGCAGATCCAGTTCCGGAACTAATACGCGGGGCTGCAAACCCAATGGATCCAGATTCGCCATTTGATGACCGCGAAACCGGTAGGCATTGATCAGTTGCAGAACCTGTACCTGTTTGTTTTCCGCGGCCGTCGACAACGAACCGGCGTAGCGGGATACGGGGTGCCGCGATTCGCGGCTACGGCGGGCAAATTCCTCGCGAATTTGTTGATGATCAAAGTCGGTGACAAACCGTTGGCCATTAACGGCCAGTTGCTCAAAAAACTGGCGCCAGTCTTCGGAAACAGCTGTGGGCTTTTTTAAATATTGGGCATACAGTTCTTCGACAAAGGGGGCGTTTTGACTGAACAGATAGCTATTATTCTTAAACCTTTTCATCATGCATGTTGGCCGGATCGATGACGTAGACCATTATGGAAGAGACCGCGTACCGGTAGACGGATAAAAACAGTATCTTGTACTACAAACATCATCTATTCACAGCCCCTATAGTAATGATAGACAAAATTGACGCCTCAAGTTCTGGTAATTTTGCTACGTTTTACCTCAAACAAATAATCGGCAAACTGACGTAAACCTTTACTGACACTGACAAAATCCATTTAAAAGTTCAAGCTCACCAGGCAACCCAATATTTGCTTCACAATATCAGATCCAACGTCGAAACGACGATTACAGCCACTAGCGCCGACCAGTATTTTTTGCATAATCGATGACGCAAAGCGGGTTACGGCAGAAACAAACTGGTCAACGCAGGACGCTACATCCAAGAGAATTGATCAATATTTATCCATCTATTTGAAAATCCCTTGTGTACATGTTAGCTTGTCTTGCCCCTTGCGGGGGACAATGAAGATCGGGTGCCAGAAATTGCTCGATCAATTATTATAAAGATCCTAACTACTTGTTTTTTCAATGAATTGAATTTACCAAACGCGATCTGTTCCAGATCCGGTTTCGTTAAATTTAGTCCGATTCAATAGCCATATTTCGCTTGAAACGATGTTGCTGGCGGTTCCTGTTCAGGACCGCAATGCGCGCGATTATGTGGAAAGTAAATGCGATTGCTGGCGCCATGGGCCGGCGAAACTGATATCGCACCAATCAACCGTAATCGCCGTGAATTGACAGCCAATAATCCGAGGAGTACCCGATGACGCCAATTATAAACATGAACAATCTTGCCCAGGTGGACAACAATGGTCAGGAAAATCTTGGTCAGTACAAGGTTTACACCGTCAAACAATGGGACCAGATTCCTCAAATTCAAAAACTGCCGGTGGATATTCGCCTGCAAATGTACGCCGTTGCCAATGTGTTGCCATTTCGCGTCAACCAATATGTAATTGATCACCTGATTGACTGGGATAATGTCCCGAATGATCCCATGTTCCAGCTCACCTTCCCGCAACCGGGCATGCTGGCACCGCGGGATTTACAAAAACTGACAGCACTACTTCGCGGCGACGCCTCCAGTGACGAAATAAAGGCCGCTGTAAATAAAATCCGCCGCAAATTGAATCCGCACCCCGCCGGTCAGCAGGAACACAACGTGCCCCTGCTTGATGGGGAAAAACTGCAGGGCATGCAACACAAATATCGCGAAACCCTGTTGTTCTTTCCCAGCCAGGGACAAACCTGCCATTCCTATTGCACGTTCTGTTTCCGCTGGGCCCAGTTCATCGGTGACAGGGAATTGCGTTTTGCCGCCAAGGAAACTGAAAAACTCCACCGCTACCTGGACAACCATAAAGAAATCACTGACTTACTCATTACCGGCGGTGATCCCATGATCATGAAAACCCGCCACCTGGAACAATACCTCAAGCCGTTGAACGAACCGCGGTTTAACCATGTGCAAACCGTTCGTATTGGTACCAAGGCATTAACCTTCTGGCCGCAACGTTTCGTCACCGATCCGGACGCTGACGATTTACTGCGCCTTCTGGAAAAGCTGGTACGGTCCGGTAAACATGTAGCCATTATGGCGCACTATAACCATTGGCGGGAAATGGATACCGATATCGCCCGGGATGCCATCGAGCGCGTCCTCAACACCGGCGCCACCATCCGCAGCCAGGGTCCGCTGCTGGCCAACATCAACGATAATGCGGGTGACTGGGCGCAATTGTGGAAGACACAGGTGCAACTGGGCATCGTCCCCTACTACATGTTCGTGGAACGCGATACCGGGGCTCGCCGTTATTTTGAAGTACCATTGGCCAAAGCCTGGGAAATTTACCGCGAAGCCATGCAACAGGTTTCCGGTTTAGGGCGTACTGCACGGGGGCCCAGCATGAGCGCCGGACCCGGCAAGGTGGAAATCCAGGGTGTCACTGAAGTTAATGGCGAAAAAGTATTCGTACTGCGTTTTATACAGGGCCGTAATCCCGATTGGGTTCAACGCCCGTTCTTTGCCCGCTACGATGAAAATGCGACGTGGCTCAACGAGCTTAAGCCTGCCTTTGGTGAAAGCAAGTTCTTCTTCGAAGAGGAATACAACCGTCTTTGCACCATCAATCCCTGGCGCGCCAACCTAAACTAGCACGCAAAAGACTCTTGTCGGATTAGCGGCAATCGCCGCTAATCCGCTTCTGCGCTTTCGTCTTTATACATTTTATACACTTTCATTCATTGCCACGGTGCCACCCGCCACTTGGCCGTTGCGGGCAAATTGATCAGCGATTACAAACTGACTAGCCAGTAGACTATGGCGTGAATATTTACTTGATTATTCACTCTTCAGTCACTAGCCTTTTGCCCCATGGAACATGCCAGAGATCATTTCCCGGAAGAAATACACCAACGTATACTGGAAGCGGCCGGTACACGCTTCCACCAATATGGTTACAACAAAACCACAATGGCGGAAATCGCCCGGGATTGCGATATGTCCGCGGCGAATCTTTATCGCTATTTCGAAAACAAACTGGCCATTGGTGCCGAACTGGCCGCTGGTTGTCTGGCGGACAACGTTCACATATTGAAAGAAATTGTGTCCGACAAAGCGTTGTCCTGCGCGGCTCGGCTGGAAAAGTATATTTTGGCCTCACTGGATCGCACCTATAACCAATGGTCAGAAACGCCGCGCATCAATGAAATGGTGATAGCCATTTGTCATGAACGACTCGATATCGTCAATCTACACGTGCAACAAAAACAGGCACTCCTGATTAACTTACTGAACGAAGGTAATCAGGCGGAGGAGTTTGCCGTCCCGGACCCTGAAATGACCGCAGATGCGATTCATACCGCCACGACACTGTTTAACGTGCCGTTACTAATGCCCATGTATTCCAGAGATGCCTTTGAGCGCAAAGCGTACAACCTGACAGCACTATTATTAAACGGGCTGCTAAAACACTAACGATACCGTGCTGCCAAATTTTATGGTGGGAACGTAAATCATTTTCTATTTGTTCAGTATTTACTGAATCCCACCAGAGGGAGTCGAATTTGTCATGCAAAACCATACTGCGGTGACCCGCTATGCAAACTGGGTTATCAATCACCCGTTTATAACTATTCTGCTGACACTATTAATGGTCGCGGCAGCTGCCAGCGGCGGCCGCTTCCTGGCGTTTACCACCGACTATCGTGTGTTCTTTAGCGACGACAACCCGCAACTGGTGGCCTTTGACTCGCTTGAGAAAATGTACACCAAAAACGATAACGTGATGTTTATCGTTACCCCCAAAGATGGCAATGTCTTTACACCCGATACCCTTAATATCGTGCAGGAGCTTACCAATGAAGCCTGGCAGGTTCCTTATTCTATTCGCGTAGACTCCATTACCAACTACCAGCATACCGAGGCGGAAGGTGACGATCTTACCGTGCGCGATCTGGTGCCCGATGACGCGACACTGGACACGGCGGCATTGGAAAACATAAAGCGAAATGCGCTCAGTGAACCGTTGTTACTCCGGCGTTTGATCTCGCCGCAAGGCCACGTTACGGGCGTCAATGTCACGATACAATTGCCTGGCGAAAACCAGGGCCAGGAAGTACCGCAAGTGGTCACTTTTGCGCGCGATCTCGCCAATCGCATCAAGACCAAATACCCATCCGTTGAAATCCGCCTCAGCGGCATGGTGTTCATGAATAACGCTTTTTCCGAGGCGTCCAAATCGGATATGGCTTCATTGGTTCCCATCAGCTTCCTGCTGATGTTGATCACATTGGGCTTATTGCTGAAAGGCTTTACCGGCACCGTTGGCACCATGTTGGTCATTGTCTTTTCGATCCTGACAGCCATGGGCATAGGCGGTTACATTGGCTTTCCCATTACCCCACCCTCTTCCGCCACACCAACCATCGTGCTGACCGTTGCCATCGCCAACGCGGTTCACGTACTGGTGACCTTTCTCCACGAAATGCGTCAGGGCATGGCGAAAAATGCGGCCATGATTGAAAGTATGCGCATTAACATGCAGCCGGTGTTTCTTGCCAGCGCAACGACCGCACTGGGTTTCCTGTCCATGAATTTTGCTGACGTACCGCCTTTTATGCACCTGGGTAACATGGTGGCTATTGGTGTATTGTCATCCTTTGTCTATACCGTGTTTTTTCTCCCGGCTTTTATGTCGTTGATGCCGGTAAAAGTCAAAGTCCGGCAGGAAAGCGATGGCTACCAGATGATGGACCATCTGGGTGAATTCGTTGTCAACAATCGCAAGGCGTTAATGTGGGGCATGCTGGTAATCGTGGTCACGCTGGTTTCGTTTATACCACGCAACCAGCTCAATGATGTCTTTGTCGAATATTTTGATGATAGCATCGAGTTTCGTCGCGACACCGATTATTTTATTGAAAACCTCAGTGGCTTGTACTTTATCGATTACTCGCTGGAGTCCGGTGAACCGGGCGGTATCAGCAACCCGCAGTTTATGGACGATGTCGCCAGGTTCGCACAATGGTATCGGCAACAGCCCGAAGTATTTCATGTAAATACATTTACCGACATCATGAAACGCCTGAACAAAAACATGCACGGCGACGACCAGACCTATTACCGAATCCCGCAGCAACGGAACCTGGCGGCACAATACCTGTTGCTCTATGAAATGTCGTTGCCCTATGGCCTGGATCTCAATAATCAAATTAATATCGACAAATCCGCCACCCGCTTTACGGTCACCCTGGAAACCATGTCCACTAACGATTTACTGGCATTGGAACATAGGGCGCAGGAGTGGCTCAAAAATAACACGACCACCATCACCGAAGCCGATGGCAGCGGCACCACCATGATGTTTGCTCACATTGGCAAGCGCAACATTCAAAGCATGTTGTTGGGTACCACGGTGGCGTTGATCCTGATTTCCCTCATTTTAATTTTTGCGTTGCGCTCGGCGAAAATCGGCCTGGTGAGCATGGTGCCGAACCTGGTTCCGGCGGCCATGGGATTTGGTTTATGGGGAATCTTTGTGGGCGAAGTGGGACTGGCGCTATCCGTGGTCATGGGCATGACACTGGGCATCGTAGTGGATGATACCGTGCATTTTCTTAGCAAATATTTAAGGGCACGCAGGGAGAAAAACCTTAGTGCACCGGAAGCCGTCAAGTATGCCTTTCACACCGTGGGCATGGCACTACTTACCACGTCCGTTGTATTGGTTATCGGCTTTCTGGTGTTATCATTGTCCGCCTTTAAACTGAATTCGGGCATGGGAACCCTCACCGCAATTGTAATAGCGCTGGCGCTTATTGCGGACTTCTTCTTCCTGCCGCCGTTGTTGATGAAACTTGAGGAGAACAAAAATGTACAAATGGATAGTGCTCGCCGCACTGCTGATTCTGCCGCTGCCGGATGACGCGCAGGCGCAAACACCACAGGAGAAAGGCCTTGCCATCGCCAGGGAAGCGGACAAGCGGGACACTGGCTGGAAAGATCAGAAGTCAGACCTGAAAATGATCCTGCGCAACCGTCAGGGCCAGGAAACCACCCGGGAAATCCGTAACCGGCAACTGGAAGTGATCGGTGACGGCGACAAGAGCATGTCCATTTTTGATAGCCCTCGTGATGTACAAGGTACGGCATTTCTCAGCCACACCCATGCAACAAAACCCGACGACCAATGGCTGTTCCTGCCCGCGCTAAAACGGGTAAAACGTATTTCGTCCAACAATAAATCCGGGCCTTTCATGGGCAGTGAATTTGCGTACGAAGACATCACCTCGCAGGAAGTGGAAAAGTACACCTATAAATGGCTGCGGGACGAAAAGCTCAATGGACACGACACCTTTGTGATGGAGCGCTACCCCGAATACGAGCATTCGGGTTATTCCAAACAGGTGGCCTGGATCGACAAGGACATGTATCAGCCATGGAAAGTGGACTTTTATGACCGTAAAGGGGATTTACTAAAAACCTTAACCTATCATGACTACAAACAATACCTCGGCAAATACTGGCGCCCCAATCGCATGGAAATGGTCAATCACATTACCAAAAAAAGCACCACACTGATCTGGGATAATTACAAGTTTAACAACGGCTTTACCGATCGCGATTTCGATCGCAACAGTCTGAAACGGGCGCGGTAATGAGCAGCACAAGAGTAACAATCCGGGCGATGCTTTCCATCGTCCTGTTCACAGTATTTTTCTGTCGTCCAGCGGCCAGCGGTGAATGGACTGGTTACATCGCTGGCGAAGGGCGTTGGTTTCCCGATGACCCCGCTTACCCTGGACAATCCCAAGACACCAACCTTTCCTTTTCCGCGCAACCGGAGTATTACACCCGCTGGGACAACGGCGATCAAAGCCTGTTATTCGTGCCGTTTGTACGCATCGACCAAAACGACGATGAACGCACCCATGCTGATATCAGGGAACTCTCGTGGCTAAAAGTTGCAGACGCCTGGGAGCTGCGCATCGGTATTCGCAAGGTGTTTTGGGGGGTTACTGAATCGCAGCACCTGGTGGACATCATTAACCAAACCGACCTGGTGGAAAACATCGACGGCGAAGACAAGCTGGGCCAGCCCATGATCAACCTGGCACTTATTAACGAATGGGGCACCGTGGATCTGTTTCTGTTAACCGGTTTCCGGGAACGCACCTTTCCCGGCGAAGATGGCCGCCTGAGAACGGCATTACCCGTAGACACCGATAATCCCATTTATGAATCCGGTGCCAAACAAAATCATGTTGACTTTGCGGCACGCTGGTCGCGTTTTATTGAAATCTGGGATATCGGTGTCAGTTACTTTTATGGCACAAGCCGTGATCCACGTTTTGAACCTAACGGCAGTGGCACCGCGCTTCGACCTGCATATGACATTATTAATCAAACCAGCCTTGATGCGCAGGCCACCATTGGCAACTGGTTGTGGAAACTGGAACTGATTTCCCGCGATGGCCAGGGCGACCGTTACACCGCGCTGACCGGAGGCTTTGAATACACGTTTGTCGGCATCTTCGATTCCCGTATGGACCTGGGTATTGTCTCCGAATACTTATATGATGACCGCGATGATGGCGCTACCACGCCCTTTGAAAACGATCTGTTTATGGGCGCCCGCTTCACGCTCAATGACATCCAGTCCACCGAACTGCTGACCGGATTCATCGTCGATCTCGACGACGACGGCTACATGTTTAACCTGGAAGCCAGCCGCCGCCTCGGCGACGCCTGGAAGCTCACCGCCGAAATACGCTCCTTTACCAATCTTGAAACTACTGACCCGCTGTACAGTTTCCGCAATGACGACCATCTACAAGTAGAGCTGGCTTGGTATTTCTAATGCTCCAGACTGATTAATAAAAAACACGGCTTGCCGAATTCACACCCACCACTTTTAACTTGTTGTATTTAAAAGTAATTTAGAATATTGCGCTAATTATTTTCTAAACGGCATTGTTGCAAATACCGCATATTGCTACTATATTGTGCATATACAACATTGATATGAGGGTACCTCGATGGCGGTATTAAGAGCCCCCAAGGCGGAAAATCGCAATGTCCTGGGCAAGGCGTTATTAAATGCCGGCAAGGCATTGGGACTATCACAAACGGAGGTCGGCAAGATCATTGGCAAGGACCGCACTTCCATTAACCGTGGTGTTGATCCTGACAGTAAATCCGGTGAACTGGCCCTGTTGTTGATCCGATGTTACCGGAGTTTATATGTACTGGTGGGCGGCAATGCCGGTGACATGAAACACTGGATGCACACGGAAAACCACCACACCGGCGGCATCCCCGCCGCGCAAATTCAGACGGTCCAGGGACTCAATCGCGTGGTTGGATACCTGGATGCCATGCGCGGCAAAGTCTAGAAAGTCTGGCCATCGACATATCTAATAATGGACATATGGGCTGACTGCAAGGATTACATCTCCCCTGAATTTATCAGTCATGAACTGATTCGCGTTGTAGAAAGCCAGGAGCAGGTAGCCACCAACACGCTGGTGGATAATCTTGAAGAACAAGACCTGCTGGAACACATGCTGGAAAACACGAAACCGGCAATCCCCCACTCCCATCGTGGTGAACTACACTACCTGTTAGCCACTCCCTTTCGCTATCCCCCGCTGGAGTTTGGTTCACGTTTTGGTACCCGTTTTGAACCGGGCATATTTTATGGTTCCCATACGCTGAGCACCGCGTTTACCGAAACCGCTTATTACCGCTTCCTGTTCTGGCGCGGTATGCATACTCCACCACAGTCCAACAAATTTGTCACGCAACATACGGTGTTTGGCGCCAAATACAAAACCACCTGTGGACTTAAATTGCAAAAAGCGCCATTTAGTGATTATGAATCCTATTTGACAGATCCAGCGGACTATTCAACAACCCAACCTTTGGGTACAGCTATGCGTAAGTATGGTATTGAAGCGTTCCAGTTCCGTTCCGCCCGAGATCCAGAGCGCGGGATTAATGCCGGTCTCTTTGCGCCAAAAGTATTGGCGTCTTCACAGCCTTTGTATCAGCAACAATGGTTGTGTGAAACCTCACAGGATAATGTGGGATTCTATTCGGCCGTGGATAGCAATGTGCATCGCTATTCTATTGATATTTACCTGGCCAACGGACAATTCCCTGAACCCGGCATCCGTCATTGAATTTAAATCAACATCAACCCGACTGTTATTCAAAATACCGGGTAAAGGAATCTACTTCTTCTCGCGGTGTACGATAGCTGTTAACAGCTGCGTTAGTATCTTCGTATCCCAATGACATACCACAAAGTAAGATACTATCCAGTGGATAACCAAGTGTATCTTTGACGATTTCCGGATACTCACCAAGCGCCGCCTGTGGACAGGTGGCCAGTCCTTCATCCACCGCAGCCAGCATCACTGACTGGATAAACATACCGTAGTCCATGAAAGACCCGGTTTGTAATCCCGCATCCATAAAGAAAAGCAACATCACCGGCGCATCAAAAGCCCGGTAGTTGGCTGCCCACTGGTCGGCACGCCGTTGCGTGTCTTCCTTTTTAATGCCTAGCGTCTTGTAAAGCTGCAAACCGGTAGCGACTCTCCGGTCTTTATAAGGTGACTTCCATTCGGTGGGATAATACTCATAGTCCATCTTACCCTTTACGCCGCGACGAAATTCCTGTTCGAGGCGTTCCTGTAATTGTTGCTTTCGCGCACCGGTCACGATAGCCACCTGCCAGGGTTGGGTATTGGCACCAGACGGGGCGTGCCGCGCAACATCCAGGATATCATGAATAGTTTTGCGGCTGACCTCTTTGTCTAAAAATGCGCGTGTCGATTTACGGCCTAGCAATGCTGCTTTGACGCTCATAAGTTGGTTCCTCTCCTGTGGGCGTGATGCAATGTTATACAGTTATGCGCCTCATTTTATCGATCCAGAGATATTATTGACCTTACGTGGATTTTTTATAACCAAAACTGCAAATTGATTTTGTCATTAAAGACAGTTACCGTAGCGTCAGGTTATTTGCTATATCTGTCGCAGAAAACCCAGCGTAGAACAAAACAAATCTTTTGGGGGCAATATCATGGATGATTACTCGCCAACCCGGTGTAATAGCCGGGCATTCATTATTTTATTGATCTTAATAGCAACCGGTTGCAGCGACGGCTCTAATGGCAGTCAATCTTCACCACCGGTTACTACCGAAAACGTCATTATCCAATGTGCCGACAACTGCGTTAGTTTGTCAGAACAAATTAATAAATTGGGCGGTTCCGTTTATAAAACCTATCGCTATTTGCCCGCTATTGCCGCCACTGTACCTGCTGACCTGATCGATCAACTCAACAATAAAAGTGCAATCACTTCCATTGACAAGGACAAACTGGTTGAAACCCCGAAACCGCGGCACGAGATCAATTTGAAAAATATCACCGCCAATCAGGCGATCTCCTCGGTCAATCTCAATACATCAACCATTAAGAATTATTTTCCTTATCTTCCGCAAAACTATAACTTTAACAACAGCCTTACCGGCGCCACTGAATTACATAATCAGGATATCACCGGTAATGGCGTTATCGTTGCGGTAATCGACACCGGTACTGCCAATAACTCCGACAGGGTCCCTGCCCTGGCCGGTTCAGTTATCGGCGGTGAGAACTTTGTGGCATTTCCTGATGAACCTTCCGCCACCAGTACGCTCAACGATCCCCATGGTACCTGGGTAGCCAGCATGATCGCCGCACACCTGGGCATCGTGATACCCAGAGATACGCCGTTGGTGCAATCATTACTGGCCCACGCACCAGATAGCGTGCTGCCATACAACGAAACCGAATCACTGATCCCCATGATGGGCAGCGCACCGGAATCGAGTATTTATGCCATGAAGGTGTTCGCGGCACAAGGTGACGGCACACCGGTATCTCTGATCATTGAAGCCATGGACCGGGTCCTGACGCTAAAGCATAACTATAATGAAGGCGTAGCGTCCATCCCGTCAACCGGTGACGGCAGCGAAGACAATCCTTTCGTTTATGATTCCCTCAATATACAGGTTGTTAATCTAAGTCTTGGTGGCGCCACCATGTTTCCCGGCCATGCCCTGGAGGATTTGCTGGCGCGATCCATGTTAGAGGAAGGCATCACCGTGGTATCCGCGGTGGGTAATGAAGGTTTCGCCGCGATCACAGGCGGCAGCCCC
>JASFMT010000019.1:0-18823 GCA_050117455.1 Gammaproteobacteria bacterium
CTGGAATCCACCTATGGCGACAGAAACCATCGGCCATTGGAAAAAACCCTGGCGGAATTTCGCGACGTCATCGAGGATGCCTACGAAAGCAACGGCAATGTGTTAATACCCGCTTTTGCCGTGGGCCGGACACAGGAGATCATTTTCTATCTGGGTGAGTTGTATCAGCAGGGAATATTGAAACAACAGGCCGTATTTCTCGATAGCCCCATGGCCATTGCGGCAACGGAAGTCTATCATCGTTACCAGAATATTTTTAATGATGAAGACCAAAAAGCCATTCGCAGTGCGCACGCCGGTACCTTGCATAGTTTTTTGCCTGTGCTGCGTTACTCAAGGACAACCGAGGAGTCAATGGCAATCAACAATATCAAGAACGGTGCCATCATCATTGCCGGTAGTGGTATGTGCAACGGTGGCCGGATTCGTCATCATTTCAAACACAACCTGTGGCGGCGTAACACGCATGTCATGATCGTTGGGTTTCAGGCAAGGGGCACCCCGGGCCGGGCGCTGGTCGATGGTGCCAAATCACTTCACGTGGTGGGCGAAGATATTGCGGTCAATGCGAAGATTCATACCCTGGGTGGTTTCTCCGCACACGCCGGGCAACGGCAGTTGCTGGACTGGGCGGGCAATTTTCAAGACGCCAATCCACGCATATTTCTGGTGCACGGCGAAGATGAGGCAAAACAGACATTACTGGATAAATTAACTGAGTCAAAACTCGATGCCAACATTGCACAATTCGGGCAGACGATTAAAATATAAATTGCTGATCGTGCAACACGCGCTGTTAGAACGGGGAGCGACAACCGCATAAAGACCGCGAAACGATAACGATGAAATTTAAGGAACATTACCCAAACCTGGAGCAATGGCTCAATTACGGTGGTACGCTGGAAATCAGCCCCATTGGTGACGGCATTATGCGGCTAAAAGTGGCTGACAGCGAAGGCCTTGCTGATGAGTATGATTACGAAATTGAATCCGTCGATGAAGGGCTGACAAGGGCGGAAAAACAGGTGGCATTGTTGATCGAAGAGGCCAATGATCTTCGGTCCATGTATTTATCCGGAGAGGTGAAATCAGCCGATCAGGAAGTGATTCATATTACCGGCGTGGCGCCATTTCGCAATCCATTGTATGACCAACCCGAAGATGCCTGACCAGAAGCTGTGCCATTGAATCAAGATCAACTTTGCCCCCTTTGTAGCGGCCGGCATATCGAAAATTATCATCAAGACCAATTCCGAGAGTATTTCCAGTGTCAGTGCTGCGAGCTGGTGTTCGTTCCCGAGCAGTATTTTTTATCAGCCAACGACGAAAAAGCCTTCTATGATACGCATGAGAACAATCCCGATGATCCGGGATATCGGCGATTTCTGGAACGGTTAGTATCACCGCTCAAGAGGAAACTTCATCCCGGATCCAGGGGGCTTGATTTTGGCTCGGGCCCCGGACCCACATTGTCAGTGATGTTAGAAGAGTTGGGGTTTCCAGTAAATAATTATGATATTTACTATGCCAATGATCCGGCGGTATTACAGGAACACTATGATTTTATTGTCAGTACCGAAACTATCGAGCATTTACACCATCCGGGCAGTGAACTACAACGTTTGTGGTCACTGCTGAAACCCGGCGGACATTTTGCGGTCATGACCCAGTTCGTCCAGGATAAAAATCATTTTGCCAATTGGCGTTATAAAAGGGATCCGACACACGTCAGTTTTTTTTCAAAACAGGCATTTCAATGGCTGGCACAACATTGGCAGGCCCCAATCGAATTTGCGGGGAACGGTGTGGTACTGATGACTAAACCTTGAGTGATTGGAGCGAGACTTTTGAACAACGACGAAGGCGTCATCAAGTATCAGCTGGATTACCGGCAAACGCCACCGCTGGACGCCGCACTGATCCGCGAATTAAATGCCTGGCGCCGTATTCTCTACCAATTACAGTTAATCGGCCGTGATGAACAACGTTATGGTGGCTACGGATACGGTAACGTGAGTGTCCGTGACCCCCATGATCGCCATCGGTTCATCATTAGCGGTACTCAGACCGCCCACATACCTGATACAACCGTTGAGCATTATGTGCTGGTGACGCAATGCGATGCCGTTAGAAATGCCTTGACCGCCAGGGGACCGGTCAAACCATCTTCAGAAGCGCTCACCCACGGTACGGTGTATCAGTCCGATGCCGGTATCCAGTTTGTTTTCCACATTCATAATCCATCCATCTGGCATCATGCCGATCACTTGCACATTCCCAGCACGGATCCGGGCGTCGCTTACGGTACACCTGAAATGGCAACAGAAATTCAGCGGCTTATTGCAGATCCACATATTAAAGAACAGGCAATCATTAAAATGGCCGGCCACGAGGACGGCATTATTTCTTTCGCGGCGACAGCGGAACAGGCGGGCGTTACGTTGATTAAATATCTCGCCCTGGCTCAGCAATGTTGAACTACCACGAGTCAATTACTGATCAATTACCAAATCGCGGTAAAAATTCTCTTCAAAATAATCGATTTTAGTGGTAAAAACAGGAACCATCTTTCTTCGCATAATCAGAAGCCCGGCGGTTTATTTCCTGTGGGAGATCAATATGAATAATAAATGGACATCTTTGCTGGCAGTATTAGTCACCGCGTTCTTTTCGCAATCCCTGTTTGCAACGACCGATGCTGATATTACTACCCAGCGCATTAATGGCGTATCAGAATTTTTGATTGAGCGGGCTAATGAGAATTATTTTTATATTTTTGAAAAGAAGATAAAAGACAACAGGAAATTTCAATGTTATTTCCCGACCACGTATTCCTATGTCGAAGATGGCGATTTACGGATATTAATGACCACCCGCGAAGTCTGGGACAATGCGATAAAGCAGGATCTGGATATGCTGCTATCTAAAGTGGCAGCGGAGCAAATAGCAAATAACCTGGACTTTAAAAAACTCGCCTTGAATATTACCAACAGGTTTCTAGAGCCCGCGCAATATCTCAAACTAAACATCGATGGCGAAACATATCCCATTAATTTTATTGAAGATGGAACGCCGCAAAATGTTATCGACATTATTAACGCCATCTATGATCCGGCCAATAACCTGGTGAAAACGCTGCTGGATTTGGACAAAAAACTCGAGAGTTTTACGGATCTTGATAAATGCAGTACGCAAAAATTAAATAGCCAGCAGTTTGTTGATCTTTACAACGAATATTCTGTCAGACTGGAAAGTAGCGTTGAGGATTTGCGAAGCTGGATAAAGCTTCTTGGCGAGCAAAAAAGTAACATCGTGCTTGATGAAGAAAAACTTATAGCGGATTGCCAAAAAGACAGCGAACAATCAATCTGCAAAATCCTTAAAGCGAAGGAGAAAATAAACGTTGACTGGCGCGAGCGTGTAAAACAGGAACTGGACAAACCCATCGGGAAAATTTCAATTGCAGTGGCGGGAGCCGTGGTAGGCTATAAAAAGCTGGAAGATTATAAAAAAGAAATTCGTGCGGCAGAAAGTAATACACTGAAGGCGCTGGAGGCCATTAAGGTTCTGAAAGAAACACACGTTGAAGATAAGGTGGGAATAGACAGACTCAAGAAACACGTACTATTTTTTGCGCAAATTTCCGATGCAAAAACTTCCGACGAAGTGAAATCACTATTGTCACAATACACGATGCCGGCGGTTAGTTTCTTTGTTAAACGCGAACAAGGCAGTCACCATATATTGATTTCCTCTTATCTGGGTTATGCCGCTGGAAAAATCGATAACCCGGCTACGGCCAATAAAGATTACCAGCACGGTATTATTGCGCCGATCGGGCTCGAATACAGCTATGGATTTCGTTGGGGAACATCGTTAAGTTTCATGGTGGCGCCATTTGATTTCGGCTATCCGGTAACATTGAAGTTAAACGGCGATACCGAAAATTTGCAGTTAGAGGATGTCGTTGCACCGGCGGCTTATCTAACGCTTGGTATAAAAGACTATCCTTTAAATGTCGGTATCGGCTATCAGCGGGGCGCCAAGATTCAGGGCGTAGACGAAGCGGAAAAACGAATATTGCTGTTTATTGCCTTTGATATGCCGTTATTCACATTGTATTGACAGTTGCCCTGAAAAAATCCCTGGCGTTTAACAAACGGACCTGTTCCTCGACGTGCGGCGGTAGCTCTGCAAGCCATTTGCGATGAAAGTCGATCAGTTTGGGTAAATGGTCCCATCCTTCGTCGGGTTCGTCCCAGCGCTGGGTTTTGGTCACCCCCCATACCGGGTCAGTGCCGGTCATAAAGCGATCGGGATACTTTACGATAAGGTCTCTCCAGGCTTTTGGTAACGTGCCATCGTCACTGACAAGGCTGGCATAACGCCAGGGATCGCGAGCTGACAATTCCACCCAGAGATTGGCGCAGGCCTGCATGGCGTTTTCCACGTCGGCCGGCTTTAATATGCCACCGGCGTGGGCCCACAGGATACGCACATCTTTGTGTTGCTGACAAATGGGAACAATATAATCGGCTTTGGACGTTTCGGTATGCAACAGGAAGGGAACATCATATTCACGGGCCAGTTCAAATAATGCCAGTAACACCTTATTATCCTGGCGGGGCGGCAAGCCTGACCACAAGTGCAATTCCCCGATCCCTCGATAGTGTTTCGCTTCCAGTCCGGCGCGGGCCTGTTCCACCACGGCGTCATCGAGATACCAGCTTTGGCGATGGGGGACGGTAATATAAGGGCTGAACAAGGGGATAATCCAGTCGCCCCCGGCTTCGTGCAACTTCAGGGCATAGTCACTGGGAACGCTGGATACAACACCCAGGACGATATTTTGTTCCTTTAAGCGTTCAACAACCGTAGCCGGATCGATGATTTCTTCCTGATCCCAATTGTAATGTAAGTGAATATCAGCGAAAGGAGGCTGTGCCTGTCCGGGCTTTTGAGGACTTTGCGCGCAGCTGGTTAATACCACACCTGTTAAAAAGATACCAACGGCAAGTTTGTTTTTCATTGAGTTTTCCCGTCATTGCATGTGCGATGCGCACGGTTTACCCCGGTTAGGCTGCGGGCAATGTCACCGTAAATACAACACCTTTATCATCTGACTTGTTTTCTGCCTTGACGGTTCCCTGATGATACTCGGTGATCAGCCGCACGATATATAGTCCCAGCCCGAGATGCGGTTGCTTGCCGCGTTTTTCCCGCATGGAAACCATGGAATCAAACAGATTGCTTTGCATTTTGTCGGGCAGGGTGGGGCCTTCGTTGATAACCTGCAGCTTAATATGGTTTTCACTTCTAATTAATCGAATCACGACGGTAGTACCGGACCTGGCAAAGTCCATGGCGTTGGATACCAGTTTATCCAGTAGTTGCGCAATGAGATCCGGCACACCGTTTATGATAAAGGGCTTCTCTACGGTATTTTCCAGTTGCAGGCTGAATATTTGTTTGCGGTGGGCAACTTTATAGCCGTTAACACAACTGTTAACGACCTGTTCTATATTGAACTGTTGGCGTTCTTCCGTTTGAATTGTCTGTTCCAGACGCGTGGCTTCACTCATGCGGGTCAATATGTTGCTGAGCCGTTCAACCCCTTCCCTGGCCCGTTTGGTATATTCCTTGTGTTCGTCATCCACCGTTTCCAGGTTCTCCAGTGATGATCGAACCACGGTAATGGGGGTGCGTAATTCATGGGATAGTTTACTGGCCATGGTTTCAAGATAGCGATTGTACTCCGCCAGCCGGTCGACCATGTCCGACATGCTGCGGGAAAGGTCGCCCACTTCGTCGGAGGCCTTGGAGCGTTTAATGCTGCCAACCACGCGGCCGTCCGCGCCAATGGCCTGATCGGCGTCGTCACGCAGTTTCCTGACCCGAAAAGACAGGCGAGTGGCATAGGCGAACACCGTGAACGCTGTTACCAGCAGCGCGAGCAAACTTAGGTTAATAAGAATTTCCACGGCGCGGTTTTGCAAAATAAGAATACTGTTGGAGGTCTCTTCAATCGCAACACTGCCAACGACGTCCTTGCCGCCGCTCACCGGAAAGGCCGCCGTCAAGATGTTAACCTGCTCATCCGGTGTATTGCGCCAGCGGGTGGCGGGATTGCCCGACAAGGCCTGTTTGATTTCCGGCGTATTCAGTTGCGACGCCGTGGATAAATCGTCATGAAATTCTTTCGGAGGTTGCGTGAGAAGGGAGCGGTAGACAGCACGAATCAGCGCGGTTAATACACCATTGTCGTCTTCGCCGGGTTCGGCCAGGTCGTAAACATTTGTGTTGGTATCTTTCAGGTTGCCACTTAAGGCAATGACGCGACCGTTTTGGTCGGTAATCCAGATGCGCGATCCCGGGCGGCGTAAACGGGTCAGTAAATTCTGGATCTGCACGGAAGGCACCAAAATCGTGCCAATCTTTTCAATGAGCCCGGAGCCGGTAGTCCGCACGATATTGGTGATTTTGCGTTGCCGCCTGTCGTCCACGTCCGCGATGGCAAAGGCGAGTTTTGCGCCTAACAGGGACAATGGCATTTTCAGTTCGATATTGTAACCGTCACCGGTTTTTCGAATGTAGCCGATAAGACGGGGGTCTTCGGTGACACCGGACCCGGTTGCCGCATCGGTGGGCAACTGGTACGCGGTGAGCCTGCCTTGTTCACGGGCTGACAGGATATAGCGGACATATTCCCCCTCGGCATTTTGCATGGCGATTTGTAGATGATCGCCGTTATCTATGCGCGAACCGGTTTTGGATCGCAGTACAAACTTGTCGTCTGTTACGCGAAACAACACATACAGGAACGGTTTGTAACTGCCAATCTGGAAATCAAATGACAACGAGGATTTGGCGCCGGCGGCATCGTCCGGCAGGTCACTAAAGTGAAAAATGCGTTCCTGATAATTGCGCCAGTCGCCGATGCGCCCGTCAATTTGCATGGGTTGTGACAGCGGCCGTACATACAAATGTTTGCCGCCGCTGTCCGATACCGTGGTCGCTTTGGTTACGAACAGGTCCGGTTGATCGGCGAGGAGGGAAGCCACAATCCGCGCCCGCTCCAGCAGTTGCAGTTCCTGCCGGTCACGCAGGTATTGCTCCATTTCGTTGATGTACTGGTATCCCACCCACGGGATGATTAATAACGACAGGCTCACCAGCACCAGTTTGCGGCGAATACTCAAGCGAAACGCACTGGCTTCGCGGGTTTTATCGCGTGCTGTGGGCATTGGCGTCAAAATGCCTTAAAGGGAAAGGGCGGATTTTATTGTTCCACCCACCGGTAACCCATGCCATAAACCGTGTCCACGCAGTCGAACTTTTTATCCACCACCTGAAATTTTTTGCGGATGCGTTTGATGTGTGAGGTGATAGTGGCGTCATCCACGACGATCTTTGCTTCCTGCATCAATTGTTCGCGGTTTTTCACGTGACCGGGGTGTAAAGCCAGGGTATGCACCATCCAGAATTCCGTCAGGGTAAGGTCAACGGGCTCGCCTTGCCAGTGCACGGAAAAACGATCCATGTCCATGGACAGGTCACCGCGTTTGAGTATGGTTTCTTCAGCAGGCGGTTTGGAGGCCAGGTCCTGGCGGCGAAAGAACGCCGCGATACGCGCACAGAGGTGCGGTATGCTGATGTCCTTGGTGAGGTAGTCATCGGCACCCAGCCGTAAACCGGAAATGATATCCAGGTCGCTGTCACGCGCCGTCAGGAAGATGATCGGCAGCGTCGAGGAACTGCTGCGCAGCGCCCGGCACAGTTCAAAACCGCCATCAATTTCGTTTTCCAGGCCGATATCCAGCAACACCAGGTCGGGCAGCTTTTTATCGAACCCCCTGGTGGCTTCCGGGCGATTGCTGTAGGTGTCCACTTCATATCCCTGCTTGCGCAGTGAAGCGGCGTAGTTTTCCCGAATGGCCTGTTCATCCTCGACAATGGCAATGGTTTTTGCCACGATAAATTCTCCTTTTAAAACGCTATTATTAACAATTAGTTATAAATACTAGTTAAAGCGAAATGTAATAAGTATAGCCAATTCAATAACCTACGTATAGCCTATCTATCGGCAAAATTGGCAATTGCCATAATTCGTCATAATTCATTCCCGCATTGCCAGATTTCACCCCCGCGGTCGCCATTTTCCGGCGCTTTAATTAATCCTAACAGTTTACGAATTCCGGCGCGCACAGGGAGCACCTCCACGACGACTTTTTTGCCAGGGACGGCACGCTGGATCTAATTCAAACCAAGTGCGCGGCTGTCGCCAAAAACAGATTTCGGTAATAACAGATTTTTTCAATAAGAAAGGTTGTATTATGAATAACGCCCAATCTGCAAACGCTACTGTAACCGGAAAACCTTCTATCGTAAAAGACGCCTGCGTCGGATTGCTCACCGCGATTGGCATCGGTCTGGTTGCCTCAATGGTTTTCGTGGCCGTGGTCATGGCGTTATCATCCACCGCGGTTGCCAACCCCCGCCAGGAAAACCTTCACCCCGCGGAAGTGGGATTGTCAGATGTGCAGCAGGGAAGTTTACTATTTCGCACCGATCGGCGCGGTGTGTTCCATATCGCGCCGACCGTCGACACGGATGTGCGGATGACAGTCAGTGGAATGGTTGCCCGCACCAAAGTTATCCAGACCTTCACCAATCCCGACGACTTCTGGGTGGAAGGCATTTATGTGTTCCCCTTGCCGGATAACTCCGCCGTGGATCATATGCGCATGATTATCGGCGAGCGGATCGTGGAAGGCGTTATTAAAGAACGCGCCGAAGCGAAGAAAACCTACGAGAAGGCAAAACGCGAAGGCAAGAAAGCTGCATTGATGGACCAGGAGCGGCCGAATGTTTTTACTAACTCTGTGGCTAACATTGGGCCCCGCGAATCGATAACCATCGAAATCGAGTACCAGCAAACCTTGCATTACGAAAAGCAGGAGGGCACCGGTCAATTTCAATTGCGCTTTCCATTAACCATGACCCCTCGCTACATTCCCGGTAACCCCGTCGAGCGCCAACAGGCGCCGCCTGCGCAACAGCCCACAAGACCGGCGCTCCACAAAGCACAATATACTGTTTCCCCAGCAACGACATACCACGAACAAATCAGCGCATTTTCCAGCACCGGCTGGGCCGTTAACACCGATGCCGTACCTGACGCTTCCCGAATCACGCCACCATTTAATAGCCACAACAGCGACACTGAAGACAGTATTACTAATCCCGTTAATATCGAAGTTGTATTGAATACTGGTTTCCCCATCAACCAGATCAATAGTCCGTACCATACTGTACATACCACACGCCCTGGGGTAGGTCAGGCGGTTGTGCAACTGGCGCAGGGACCCGTGCCCGCCGATCGCGATTTCAAACTGGTATGGACTATTGATCCTGGTTTTTCTCCCAATGCCGCCTTGTTCAAGGAAACCATCGATGGTGACGTTTACAACCTGATCATGCTGATGCCGCCCAATCACGGTGCCGGTGGTAGCCGGCACCTGCCACGCGAGGTAATCTATATTATTGATACCTCCGGTTCCATGGGCGGAACGTCCATCACCCAGGCAAAAGCTGCATTATCAATGGCATTGAAACGGCTGAAACCGGCCGATTCATTTAACATCATCCAGTTTAACTCGGTGACCGATGCATTGTTTGCAAGCGGGGCACAACCTGCAAATCCTCATAATCTTTATCGCGCCAATCGTTACGTAAACGCATTGTATTCCACCGGGGGAACGGAAATGCTGCCGGCGATTTCCCTGGCATTGGATGATAAAGTTTACCAGGAAGCAAAAATCCGGCAGGTTGTCTTTTTGACCGACGGCAGTGTAGGGAACGAAACCCAATTGTTTGAAGTGATCAATCAAAAGCTCGGCCACAGCCGGCTTTTTACCGTGGGAATTGGTTCGGCACCCAATAGTTTTTTTATGAAACGAGCAGCACAGTTCGGCCGCGGTACTTATACCTTTATTGGCAGTACGGATGAAGTACAGGCCAGAATGGAGGAGCTGTTTGCCAAGCTGGAGACACCGGTGCTGTCAGATATCCAGGTGAGCTACCCCGATAACGTGGCGGTGGAAATCTGGCCCAATCGTGTCCCTGACTTATACCTGGGTGAACCGGTAATACTGGCGGTGAAAGCCACTGACTTTGATGGCGATATCCGCATCAGGGGTAAGCGTGGCGGATCCACATGGGAAACACAATTACCATTGCGCGGTGGTCAATCCGGTGCCGGTATTGGCTCGTTATGGGCGCGGGCAAAAATAAAAACATTAATGGATTCGCTGCGTACCGGTGCCAAAAAAGACGACGTAAGGTCCGCCGTCATCAATGTTGCACTGAAACATCACCTGGTCAGTAAATACACCAGCATGGTGGCCGTGGAAAAAACACCGTCACGGCCGCGCTGGGATCCCCTGGATAAAAGGGGCGTACCAAATAATCTTCCTCATGGTTCTACCATGGGTCAGGTTGTGGGTTCGTTCGCCCGCACTGCCACCGATGCCCAACTGAAGATCCTCATTGGGTTATTGCTACTGACGTTCTCCTTATTGGCAGTAAGGCGGTTGAACCGGCAGGAGGCGTGGCTGTGAAACGGTCACGCCTCTATTATATGATCATTGCGTTGTCCATTGCCGTCGGTGGCTGGCAATTTGGACAGGGCGTTTATATTTATGCCAAGGCTGAACTGGCCCAATACCTGATGCAAAGCGCCTGGGAACAATCCCAGCGTACCGGGCAACCGGTGAAACCCTGGCCGTGGGCGGACACCTGGCCGGTAGCCCGGTTGCAGGCTCCGGCGCACAACGTGGATTTGATTGTGCTGGCGGGGGACACCGGACGAACCCTGGCGTTTGGACCCGGCTTGCACCTTGGCGCCGCCAGGCCTGGCGCCGTAGGTAACAGTATCATCAGCGCCCACCGGGATACCCATTTTCAGTTCCTGCAGCATCTGCATATTGGCGATGAACTGATTGTGAAAACACAACAGGGAACGACCCAAAAGTTCGTGGTCACCAGTACGCATGTCATTGATTCGCGCGATGCCCGTGTCGCCATCGACTATGACCAACCGATGCTGACACTGGTAACCTGCTTTCCCTTTAATAGCTTAACGGCAGGGGGACCGATGCGGTTTGTGGTCTTCGCCTCACCGGTGGATCAACCGGTTACCGGAACCCTGGTGTAAAATTCGCTTTGGCGTTAATGGGGAATGGTGTCATCAGGGATTCAACGCCAGTTTACCGGCATTTTCTTTCTTATACAGGTTTTGCAACAAGCCCTTAACCGTGTCGGTATTGTTGTTGGGAAGATTCCCTCCTGCAATCTTGATGGCCACTTCAGGATTATCCAGTGACTGCTGGTGAAATGTAATCTTGCCGCCGGTGACACTGTAATGACGATTATCCCGTTTATAATTGCCATGCAGTACGTTGAGTTCGCCATTCGCCAACATGGCGTTGTTGAATAAATCAACCAACGCCAGCTCGCCGGTAACCTGTGCATTCAGCCCAAATCCCTGCATCCATACGCCGTCACCCAGCATGATGTTTACCTTGTCGATAACGTGCTGCGGTGCGTGGTTCGCAACGTTGGTATTTCCGCTTAGTAGCGTGGCAATTTGCTGATATGTGGCGTGCAGTTTCTGGAGCCGGATATTCGCCTTGGGAATTTGAATATTACCCGTTGAGTGCAGTGAGTTGTTCTTGCTGGTAAGGGTAATATCAGGGGAGACAATAATATGGGCGTTTGGTTTGCTTACCAGGTCAAAGTGCCTGCCTGTTAACGACAGGGTTTTGAGTTGATATCCGCGTGATGTTTTTTCCAGATGACCCGAAAAAACAAGCTTGCCGCTACTGGTGCGCGCGTCTCCTTTTAACGCAATATTCTGTTGTTTGTCAGGGTCTGCAGCTATAGATAATGTATCAATTTGAGTGCCCGTGGGTTCAATAGCGACGTTGTTCGCATTAATTTTAGTGCGAAGCAATGATCCGTCAAAATCAACATGCCCTTTTCGCGACGTTATAATCGATGCTTCGCTATTCGACCATTGAAAGTTTTGCCAGTGACCTTTAACCAGCAAAGTTCGAAAGAACGCCGTATCATCGCGATAGGTCCATTCGCCATCAATTGTCAATCCAGCGTCCGGAGATGAGGGTTGTTTGGCGGCTATTTTGAACTTCGCGCCCGGCGTATTCCACTGTGAGCTAATCGTCGTTTTCCAAAGACTATTGGCGGCATCCGTTATTTCCAGATCGCCACCGATTTCAAGTTGCGCGGGACTGCCTTCGCCCGTTAGCGTTCCTTGTATAGATTGAATGTGCCAGCTATCCGGAAGGGTCATACCCAAAGCGTTGTTGACACTTGCTTTAAAATACCAGTATGGGTCTGACAACAGGCTTCGTACCCGGCCTTCCACCTTGATGTTAAGCGGGGCGGTAAACCTTTGTAAAAATCGTAGTTGCGTTATGCTTCCTACCAGGGTGCCGTGACTGCGCACATATATATTCGCTCCAGGTATCTGCATTGAAGACTGGGTCGTCAAATTAATAATATCAGAAGAACGAAGTCCCGCTTCGCCGGAGACTTCCAGCGAATTACCAGTGCCGTCCTGCGCAATCAATTTGTCAACGAAAACGGTCTGGTCAAAGTAAAGTTGATTGAAGTTAATGGACCTGATGCGGTAGTTGCTGTCGTCACGGGAGTGCAAAACTAAATTTTCCAGTGATCCATGTTCAATATTCATCACCAGTGGAAAAGCTGTCTGCCGGATCGAGACCGGTAACGACATATCATTGCTGTCAATAACTGTCAGTTCAACGTCAGTAGCGGCGATGCGTTGAATAGCCAGTTCATCGTGCAATAGTGCGAATGGATTCCATTTAAGTCTAACCCGTTCAAGCTTCAAAACGATACTTTCTGAACGATAAAGGAATCCGGATATTTCACAATTGCCTTTAAGGGTGTGAAGCACGTTTTTAAATTCTACTTTACCCGGAAGAGGGGATATTACGTAATTGATATACCAGGTGAGACCGGTGGCGGTATAGAAAAGGAAATAGACAAGCCCCGACAAAAAAGCCGCTGTTGCTGCAAAACCCCCGATAATCTGTTTTCTGTTCATCTATCGCTGACACTAAACTCATCAAATTTTGATTGCCACAGGAGACTGCTGTTGCGGTCAGTACGTCTCGTTGCGATTTGCAACCACTTACGCTGACAATCAATACGGATATGTTTTTAGAATATACGTTCGTTACCTCATCAAAAATCCGGGCGAATCGAAAACCTTCTAACGTGTTGAGGTTACGGTACGTAACGTGATATTGAAACTATCATCTTTTTGTGGCCTGGAAGCAGTTTAAAATTTTTCCGGCTCCCATTGCGGTCTGCTGGCTGACCTAAATATCTACACAACTAAAATAAATTAGCAGGCTCGGGTTTGATACACGCCGAACAGACAAATACGCATAAAAAATGAATTAGAAAGAAGTGGTAAAGATAACAAGCCCCGCCTCGAGTTATTGTTTGTCACCCTCCAAAACCCAAATAAATATTAGTCTGATTTTATACTTTGTCAAAAGCGTAATATTGACAGGTAAGAAAATATATCGGTTAAATAAATTCGCAGCATGTAGCGTAATCCTGTGAGCTTAAATATAATCAACTGATTTATAATACATATCGAATAAAACTAACCCGGCCAACAAAAGTCATAATAATATTATTTGGTAACGTGATAAGTTCTCCTTTACGTTAACTTAACAGTGGCAGCGGACAGTGGAAACGAAAGCGAATTTAGTAAGGCTTGATAAACAAACGAGTTCTTGTCGTTCCCAGGCTGGATTACCCAGGGATCCGAAAAAACTAACAATTCTTAAGAAATCGAGCTGAACAATAATCGACCAATTTAATAAAACAGGCTTTGTATTAGCCAATTTGATATACTAAACGTTCTTTACTAACAGAGTTATCCACAGGATTTGTCATTAATTGTGGAACGCGAATGTTCCACGTCTTATAAATAACATGAACAACAATTTATTGTCCCGACAAGTTGTCGTCTTATTGCTAGCAACGTCGTTGTTGTTACTTCCGGTAACCCAAACTTTGGCATGCTCAACAGTTTCCTATAGTCCACATCAACAGCGTTCAGCTACCGATCATCATCCATCTCATCAACCATTCGCCACGCGGAAAAACGTAAACGTCACCACAAAAACCACTTGCCATACAAGCCATGTTTCTACCTCGTTATCCATATCCAGCACGGATGAAAAAGCGGATCAGGCTGGCTGCCATTGTGATGGCTCGTGTTGCCAGGGAATTATAAATATTCTCGCAGGGTGGAATATTCAGATCAAATCACAATACAAAATCCCTTTAGTACCGGAAACCTTGCGTTCTCTTAAACCCGATCACATTTCTTTCCCACATAGCCCCCCGCCCATAGCCGGATAAGCAACGGATAGATCCGGTCTGTAGTTAACTAATATACTCAGTCACCGCGTACCTCCATCAAGGCCGTATGCGGCGCAAACTATCAGCAGTTGGGGGGATATGATGTTTCGTAAAAACACGGTAAATTTCCGGGTAGGATATACCAACAACAGCCTTTCGCCGCTAAAGAACCTGCCGGCGGTAGTCGTCGTTGTCTTATTATTTTCTTCGCAAGCACATGCAATTACTAAATCGTTTGACGATTTTCCGGATCGGTACAGGGAAGCCATCAGCCAGACGAAGACACCGGTTCTCCGACAACAGGCGCAAGCGGGTAGTGCACAGGCGCAGTTTTTGCTCGGTACCATGTATGCAGTTGGTAAAGGTGTAAAGCAGGATTATCAACAGGCTGCCCATTGGCTAGAAAAGTCCTCTGCACAGAATTATGCCGATGCGCAGTTTGAACTGGGGATGCTGTATCGTAGTGGATTGGGCGTAAACAAAGATGAGGAAAAAGCGTTTGCGTTATGGAAATCGGCGGCAAACCAGGGGCATGTTTATGCGCTGGCAAGACTGGGTGACTGGTATGCGTTTAGTGGCAGGGATCAGTCATCGTTTCGCAAAGCCATTACCCTTTATCGTCAAGCGGCCAACAAAGGGTTTGCTCCGGCGCAATTCAATCTCGGTGTCATGTATGAAAAGGGCCGGGGTGTCATGCCCAACATGCGGCAGGCCATAAAGTGGTGGGAAAAAGCCGCCCAGCAAAATTATCGTTATGCCCAATTAAATCTTGGTGTGCTTTATGACGAGGGCAGAGCGGTCGAGCGAAACCATCAAATTGCCGCCCGTTATTATCGTGCTGCCGCGAAACAGGGCGATATGCGCGCGGTATTCCGGCTTGCCGTGTTGCACGAGAGCTGTGATCAGCCGAAACCGAACTTAGAGAAGGCGTATATGTGGTTTACTGTTGCCGATCAAAAAGGTTTGAAAAATGTTTCGCGGCATCTCCAGCTAATTGGCGCAAAACTAAAACCGGAAACCATCAGCAGGGCAACCACGGCAGCAAACGTCTGGCTAAAACAGTATGCCGGGAAGTAGCACCCATGACAACAATATATAACGATTTGTGAAAACATTGTTGCATGATTGGATAAAGGACAATTGATGCCGCTACTGTAACAATAACGTTTTACGCGCCACTCTGTGTAGTCAGTTGCAGATATACCTGGCGTAGGCATCCAGCATGGGATCGCCGTGGAACGGTTGGCGATCTGGCAATGCTACATTATTTGCGGATATTAAACCGATAGTAACCCGGTGCCGATACAACGGTTATCTATCAGGTCTTTATTTGAACTCGCGGCTTTAGGCACGGTCACAAGTGTTGGTCCATGGCGGTGACCAACACCAATAACTCACACAAACACAAAATGGCTATTTAATCGAATTCAACAATGCAGCCGGTTAAAAAATTCATTATTTTTACCTTAATATTGAGCGTCATGATTGTTCCCGTGCAGTCACTGGCTGCCATGTTGATGGACCAAATGCCGGGCCATGCCATTGCACCGCAAGTAGACCCCTTATCCGCGCGCGCCCATCATCAAACCACCCTGGACCACCAAAACCACAAGAACAGCCAGATTCAGTCAAGTGACCGGCAAGTTCCGGTTGATGCTGCGATGGCGGCGCAGAACGGCCGAACCTGCGATGACAACCAGACTGGCTGCAGCCAATGTGATAATTGCAGCCACTGCGTTAACCTGCTCGATGTTACGTCCTGGCGGTTTACCGGGTTAGCCGGTGAGATTGAAACCCTTCCCAGGGGTATCGTACCGTCGCCTGGCATCTATCTGTTGTTACGTCCACCCATTCGTTCCTGAAACCATCTGTCATTAAGTAGATTTAGCCGGCACGCGCTTGCGTGCTGATCCTATATGGTTTTCAGGAGCGTATTATGAGTAATAAGAGAAAATCACAACAAAATGTGATAGCGGATAGTGATGTCAGCAACGACGTCCATCCCAGACCGCCGCTAATGCCGGATATAACTCGGCGAAATTTTCTGCGAACCGCCGTGGCCGTTACCGGCGGTACGGCGTTAGCCGGAAACACGCTGGCAGCCAACACCACCGGACAAATGTCCGGTCATTCCATGGAGCAAATGTCTCAAAGCACGGGGCACGCGGGACATCAGATGGACCAATACGGTTCCATGATGTTTATGGAAAACCACGCCATGAAGCCGGGCCAGATTATCGAGCCTCCGGGTTCACCATCACCCAATGAAGTGGACTACAAGGTGTTCGATATTGACGTGCGAATCGTCGAGCATGAAATTCTGCCGGGCATCAAAACCCATTTATTTGCTTTTAACGGGCAGGTGCCCGGGCCCGAATTCCATGTCAACGAAGGCGATTGGGTGCAGGTAAATTTCACCAACCGTACCGAGGAAATGCACACCATTCACTGGCACGGCATCGTACTGCCGTACACGATGGATGGCGTGCCTATGGTCACCCAGGACCCGGTGCATCCCGGCGACACGTTTGTCTACCGGTTCCAGGCCAAACCATCGGGTACCCGTTGGTATCATTGCCACTGGAGTACGCCCCTTCATGCGGTATCCGCCATGCACGGGGCCTTTATTATTCATTCCAAGGATGACCCCATCCAGAAAAAATACCCCTATACCCGCGACTATACCTTGATGCTGGAAGCCTGGGATATTGATTTTATCCGCGAAGAAATGAATGGCTTGCTCGAAGGCATGAAACAGGTTAACCGCCTGATGGCCAAAGGCAGGCTGGACTACAAGACGCATGGATTTTTCAAAAACTATGAGGAATTCAAGCACGCGGTGGAATCCGGTGAATATATTGCGCCTTACCTGCAAAGCCGCTCCAGCGGCGTCGATATCAAGCCCAACTTCTTCGCCATTAACGGCAAGTCCTATCCAGCGACCAAACGCATTGGCATCAAGCAGGGAGAATGGATTCGTATTCGGCTGATTAATGCCAGCGGCCTGACCCACCACATGCATTTGCATGGTCATGACTTTTACTGGGTTGCACAGGACGGTAACGAACTGGCGGAACACCGCCGGCTTAATACCGTGCACGTGGAACCCGGAGGCACTTATGACATCATCATTCACGGTGACAATCCGGGTTTCTGGACCTTCCACGATCACAAAACCACGCAGTCCCGTAATAACGGGATTTACCCCGGCGGCATGCTAACGGTGCTGGCTTATGAAGATTTTGAGCCAACCTATATTCCGTCGATATCCGTGGACCAATAAGGGGGAGGCAGACATGATAAATGTGAAACAGATTTTAATGATAATTGTATTGGTGTCCGGATTGATTGCCGCTGATATCCAGGCGCTGGAAGTTGACCGCGAAGTGGTTCCGCGCATGACACTGGGTGGCCGGGTTATCGCCACCATGGATGCGGTGGATCTTGATTCGGAACCGGAGGCCGAAGATGAAATCAACCTGTCCGATTCCAGTTTGTTGATGCGATTCGATAAGCGTTTATTTTCCAAAGGTGTTGCCGGGGCGGTGGTGGGATTAACAGACCACGAATCGCAAGTGGCATTCAACCAGTTGCATGCTTTCTACTGGAACCAGAACTACCAGGCTCAGATCGGCCGGACCCGATTGCGTAATACCATCGTGGAGTTTCCGTTGATCCGGGATGATGACCTGTTGACTTATACCCATGTGGGTAACGGCTCATCCAACGAAGAGTTTGACCAGATCTACGGCGAGCACATAGCGTTTGACTGGATATTCGACCAGAAAATACAAATGCTGGGTGTGTGGGCCGGTACCCGCCGCAACGGCGAAGACCCCTTGTTTGCAGATGCGCCGGGAGGTATTGACAGCTATGGCCTGGGTTATACCTACGAGCAACCGGAGGATCTAATCTATATCGAAAAGATCCGTCACACCGGACTATGGATCGACAGCCAGGAAGTGGAAACGGCCGGCGATAGCGAATGGATGACGTCGGTGATTGCAGGTATCGAGTTTAATCTCAATGACGATCCCACTGCCAGTTGGTCCATGGGTATCCAGGCCATTGCTAACAACGGTATTGATAATGTTGCCAGCCTTGCGTCGGTAGCCGAACGGGCCCGCGCCAAATCCACATCGCTGGTTGCCAGTATCCGCTACACCGGACGGCCACATCTTCTTACCCGCTATCAAGGTGCGATAACCTTTGCTTACAAGGATTATTCCGATTTTGACAATGCCACCCAGTGGAGTATTGCACCCAGCGCCATGTACCGCATCGGGCAGGGCATCGACCTGCTGACGCAGGTGCAATACACCGATTACGATTCCGG